>JAAYJR010000581.1 GCA_012522835.1 Bacteroidales bacterium | reverse complement strand
GGCATATGTTTAAAAGAGTTTATGGGAGAACGAAGTGGTTCCATGGGTTCTCAAATTTTTAATTTGCTTTATTTTAATAAATTATAAAATTTTAAACACATGAAAAGGCGACATTTTATAAGAAACAGTGCATTTGGGAGTATCGCGCTCTCAATACCGGCAATCCGGAGTTTTGGAAATGATTTTTCCCCGGATTATAAAATACCCAAAAGGGTTTTGGGCCGGACAGGTGAAAAACTGTCGATTATTGGTTTCGGGGGGATAATGCTTAATGATTTCTCTCAGGAATTTGCAAATGAACTGGTAGCAAAAGCATGGGATCTGGGGGTTAATTATTATGATGTTGCCCCAACATACGGTAATGCTGAAGAGCGTTTGGGGCCAGCTTTAAAACCTTACAGGAAGAGATGTTTTCTTGCTTGTAAAACAACAAAAAGAGATGCAGTTGAAGCACAAAAAGAACTTGATAATTCATTGAGGCTACTGCAAACAGATCATTTCGACCTTTATCAGTTTCATGGTTTTACCTCAGTTGAGGAGGTAGAGAAAGTATTTGGTCCCGGAGGTGCAATGGAGATATTTGAAAAAGCACGTAAAGACGGGAAAATTAATAATATTGGTTTTTCTGCACACTCTGTAAATGCTGCCTTGCTGGCAATGAAAAACTATAAATTTGATTCAGTACTGTTCCCGATCAATTTTGCATGCTGGAATGGCGGAAACTTCGGGCCTCAGGTTTATGAGGAGGCACAAAAGCAGGGGATGGGAGTGCTCGCCTTGAAAGCTATGGCACTTACGAAGCTGAAGTCAGGTGAAGAAAAAGTATTTAAAAATGTTTGGTACCGGCCAATAGAAGATGAGCAGTTAATGAAAATGGCACTTAAATACACATTGTCCAAAAATATTACTGCTGCCATTCCTCCGGGTAGTAACACCCTGTTTTTAAAAGCGCTGGAGTTTATGAATGATTTTGGGCCGATTACAGAACAGGAGACCGCACGCTTAATAGAGCTTTCTCATAATACGGAACCAATTTTTATGCATGCCTGACAGTCAGGGGCCTGACATTTTTATCTTAGTTCGAATGTAGTGGTGCCGATATTACGTCCGTCGGCAAAGAGGTCAACCGTGTATTTACCTGTCATCAACTCAGGTTCATTTGAGTTATCCCAGAAGATGGCAACGGGTAGGTCGTGTCCTTCATAAACTACTTCCCTCATAGCTGAATACTGTATTTTCAGATCTTCAAACTGGAATAGATTATTTTCATTTTTACTCATAAGTAACTGGTCAGGTCTCATAATTCTGGCATATATATTTTTAGGGCCTCTGCGGGAAGTCACATTTTCACTAATGACAAAATAGATTCTTAGTTTATCGGCCCTTTTGGCAAATTTAGTTTCTTTGTCCCGGCTGTTAAGAGCTTCAACAAAAAAGTCGCGAACCTGTAACACGGCAGCCCGTTGAAGATTCTGTTCAAGTTGTACCTTTTCCTGGCTAAGCTGTTCTTTCTCAGATTCAACCCTTTTGAATTGCTCTTTTACCTCCAGGTTTTCTGCCATCAACTCCTGATTCCGCCTGTTGAGCGAGTCAATCTGAACAACAAAGTCGCGCATAATTCCTCTTAGGGTGGTTACCTCTTTTTGATATGAGTTAATTTTTTGGATACTTATTTTTTTGGTTTGTTCTATCTCAATAAGGAGATCTTTGACTTTTGTCTGTGCCAGGAACAGCTGCTCGTTAATTGTATCATTTTCAGTTGAAAGGGAATCATACCTTACTACAAGTTCATTTAATTCCAACCGGATGGAATCTTTTTCTGCATTTAACTCGTTGACTATCATTTTATGATCCCTGTTTTGAAGAAAATACAAAACGGCCACTGCAAGAAGAACTACTGATAACGCTATTACGATAATATTGTTCCTTCGAACTTTTGCACTCTGTTTGTTTTGGATATCTATTTCATTCATATTGGATATTTTATCATATATAATGAACGATACAAAATTAATAATCTTTTGTCTGCTACCATAAAAAAGGCTGCATGTTATTCATACAGCCTTTTATTTTAAAATATTTATTGTTAAAAGAGGGTTCCGAATCTTAGTCCGACATATATCAATCTGGGTGACAGCGGTCCATAGATATATGACGGATCTCTGTTAATGCCTGAATCAAAGTCTTTTTGATAGGAATTGAAGAGGTTTTTAACTCCTGCATTGATCTCCAGCCTCACATCATCAGTAAGTTTAAAACTATAAGCACCTTTTAAACCCATGTCGAAAAATGATTCAGAGGTTCGTAATTCCCCTTCAGCAGGATTATCGAGTTGTATACCAAAATATGGAACTAACATCTGCCCTGTATAATTAGCAGTGGCTGAAATTGAAAATTGAGAAACCGGCTGGTAATTCAAACTTAAAAATCCAAAATTGTCGGGAGACCTGAAAAAGCGCGTTTCTCCGAATTCCTGTGGTTCTTCATAAGCGCTTCTTTGGAGTGTAAAACCTGACTGTAACTGTAATTCATTTAAGGGAGATATGTTAAACTCAACATTTATACCTTTTACCTGAGCCCCTTTTTCAGCATTTTTTCGGGTGTAAATAACAACTCCGTTTTCATCAGGAGTTCCATATTCATTTGCAAAAGGATCTTTTAACGTAGTATAGAAACCTTCGACTAACAGCTGGTATTGACATTCCCCTTCATTACCTGTGTAATTAAGTGAAAAAGTATAACTGTTGGAAGATTCCTGTTTGAGATTTTCATCATTCCTGTGAAGAACCTGTCTTGATCCTGATGTTTCAATGTGGAGATCTTCATCAAATATCTGTGGAGCCCTGAACCCTTTGGCAAAGCCGGCCCTTAACTGCAGATCATTAAATATATTATACATCCAGTTAATCCTGGGGCTTAATACATTTCCTGAAATATCACTGTTCTCTCCCGATTCGTCTGTCACCCGGTAATTGTCATACCGGAGCCCTGCCGATAGAAGCATTTTATTGAATTTCCATTCAGACTGCACGAATGTTGATTTTAAGAATAGATTCTGATCAGCAATAAGAGTGTTACCAAGATGCTCCTCTGAAACAATATCATAATAACCCAGTTTATTGTCCTCCAGATGGCTTCCCTTAAATTCTGCCCCTATATTCACTGTTGCCGGAGAGAACAGCATATGGTTTATCTGGCGGGTATACTGAGCTCCTGAAGTATATGTCAGGTCTTCGGTTTTGCCGTAGGCAGAGAGATCCTGATTTGCTCCGTAATATGAATCACGGTCAACTATTTGTCCTGAGAAAAAGATAGTAATTTTATCAGCTTCACGCATAAGCAGGTCAAATGTACCGGAACCTAAATGTATATTGTGTCTTACACTCTCTGAGATGTCTGCCTCATGCAGGGGTAGGTGTAAATTATTTCCTCCCCGGCGATATTCGTTGATATTAAAATAGTCGAAAGTAATTTTTCCTCTGGAGGCAACTCTTTGGTAAAACCTTGATCCCAGAGTGCTGTTTTTTATATGCGATAATTCAGTAAAACCATCATTGTTTGCATCAAAAGGGTTTCTCTTTCTGTAAAAACCAAAAATACTAAGTCCTGATTTATAATCATCTGTAACAAAAGAACCATTCATGGTCAGGTTGAAATCATCAGCTAAACCCGACCCTCCGTTTTGTCCGAAAGTGCCATAACTGTTAGAAACCGAAAAAGTATTTGATACAGGATCCTTAGTTATCAAATTAACAGTACCCGCAATAGCATTACTTCCATACATAGAGGATCCTCCTCCACGGATAATTTCTACCCTGTCAATCATCACTGCCGGTATCAGTTCCAGTCCGTATACTCCTGCCAACCCACTGAATACCGGATGCGAGTTGATGAGGATCTGGGTGTAGTGGCCTGCAAGCCCGTTCATTCTAACCTGCGAAAAACCACAATTCTGACAATTATTTTCCATACGGAGTCCGGGTGAAAAATTCAGGCCTTCACTCAAAGTTGCATTAAAGGTGCGTTCAAATAATTTTTGATTTATACTGTTAATTATTGCATTGCTCTCCTTTCTGCTTTTTGCATTTCTGTTTGCTGTTACCACTACCTGTTCAATTCCGATATTGTCAGGCTCCATGTTAACAAGAAGTGTGACACTATTATTTTTACTGAAAACTATCTCTTTACTATAGGTTTTGTATCCTACTGCTGAAACCAATATTTTCTGTTTTCCCAGCGGGAGGTCTGAAATCTTAAAATGCCCGGTAGCGTCTGCCGCAGTTCCAATCGTTGTTCCCTGTATTGCTATAGTAGCAAAAGGAATATGCTCCTCGCCCGACTTAACATCACCAAATAACATGGCATCGGTTCCTGGCTTTTTGTCTGGTTCTTCTGCAAATGCCATCTGAGATAAACATAAGAGATAAATAGCTATAAATATCTTCATTTAATATGTAATGTATTGATAAAAAAACAATTAGTGTGGTGGGATTAATTTGTCAGGATTATGCAGGTGGAGATCGCGGAGGTAATTTTTTAATTTGTGGAGTCAATGCCGCGATTTCAACCAAAGGATGGTAATCAGATGATATTTCGGTCGGAGTGTATATAACTGATATTGTTGCCGGAAGAATGACTTTGTCAAAAGAAGTACACTGGAAAAAACATATTTCTGTTGAGGAGTGGTCATGCTGATTGAAAGGAATTCCATCTTTGTTACTTTTATCAACCGGATGTGAATGAGTAACTACTATACCAGTTGGATAAAAATGAGTATGTCTGTTCATTATGGAAGTATAGCTTATATAAAAATAAGCAGCCAGAAACAGGACAATGAATATTTTTATATTTTTTTTCAAAAGGATCACTTCAGTCATTTTAATCGCAAAATACGAATTTAAATAAAACATTAGTACAATTATAGATAACAAGT
>JAAYJR010000181.1 GCA_012522835.1 Bacteroidales bacterium | reverse complement strand
GTATAACACTGGTTAAGTTTATAATTAATAAAAAATTTGCTAAAATCGGATTATTCAACAAAGGAGGTGGATTTTATTCTGATTATAGCTTAACGCCGCAAATTTTTTCAACTGCGTAGGCTTTTCATGCATAGCCCTTAAGAACATGACCACACCCAAAGGATGTGGATTTTTAAGATTGATTAAATAATTCAAAAAATGAAAAATATTAAGATCGCAATCCGCTCTATAGGATTAATTTTTGTATTACTTACCATTTCTGCCACACAATTCCTTTTTGCAAACCCTGCATCGGGATTGAACCCCGGAAATGATGAAGGAAAAGTTTTCAAGGCAGGAGCTGCCACCAGCAATATCACCCCGTTTCTCGGAGGTGGCATTATCGGAGGATGGGGTACTCCGGAGGCAACTCATATACATGATGAATTGCACGCCAGATGCCTTGTTATGGACGACGGTTCAACTAAACTGGTATTTATTGTTGCCGACCTCCTTGGTATAGACCAGGATGTAACAGAAGAAGCAAAAAGAATAATTGAAAAAGAAACCGGAATTCCCGAATCCAATGTTATTATCTCAGCTATACACACTCATTCTGCCACAAGTGCAATGGGTGAAGGCATCAATCGCAGGAAGTGGCGCTACGGGGAGCCTTTCGATGAATATCAGAATTTTGTAATCAGGAGGTTTGCCGATGTTGTAAGAATTGCAGTTAATAACCTGGAACCTGCCCGTGTTGGCTGGGGAAAAGGTGACGTACCCGAACATGTTTTTGTCCGCAGATGGCTTATGAAACCCGGAGCCAATGTTCCGGATCCGTTCGGTGGCCAGGATAGGGTGAAGATGAACCCGGGCACAGGAAATCCTGATATGGTGAAGCCTTCTGGTGAAACGGATCCTGAGGTTTCATTCATATCAGTTCAGTCAAAGGAAGGTAAACCGATTGCCCTCCTTGCAAATTATTCCCTTCACTATGTTGGCGGAGTCAGAGGAGGAAATATTTCTGCAGATTACTTTGCAGTGTTCGCAGACCGTATTCAGGAATTGTTGAAAGCAGACCGCCAGGATCCTCCCTTTGTGGGAATTATGTCTAACGGAACTTCCGGAAATGTCAACAATGTTAATTACGGTGGAAAAAGTAAAAGACATGCTCCTTATGAAAAAATGCGTATTGTTGCGGAAGATGTTGCCAGGGAAGTATTCAGGGTTCATAACAAAATAGAGTTTCATGACTGGGTTCCGTTAGCTGCAGCAAGTGAAAAACTTACCCTTAAGGTACGCAAACCGGATCCTGAAATGATAGAAAGGGCAAAGAATTCGCTAAAGAAACCTGAATCGGCAAAACTGATACACCCTCATGAAAAAATATATGCAGAAAGGCTTCTTTATTTTGTTGACTGGCCCGATCAGATGGATGTAATTTTGCAGGCTTTCCGGATAGGTGACCTGGGCATTGCCACATCACCATTCGAAACATTCACCGATACAGGAATGAGAATTAAAGAAAAAAGCCCGTTTGAAACGACATTTACTATTGAACTGGCTAATGGATATCACGGATATCTGCCAACACCTGAACAGCATGAACTGGGAGGATATGAAACATGGATCACTACAAGCCGTGTTGAAAAAGATGCATCCGTTAAAATGGAGAATAAATTATTAGAGATGCTCTCTTCACTGAAATAGTTCAATATAAACTAATAAAATTATCAAAATGTCTGATCGGAGAAATTTCATAAAACAAATTACAGTTGCCGGCATTGCCGGCAGCATCTCTTCTGCGGCAATAGCAAACAGCATGGATCAATTTACAGAATTGAACAATACTGCAGGCAACCTTTCTGTCGGATGGGCAGTTGCTGACATCACTCCTGAAAAACCTGTTGCCCTTACCGGCAACACGGGTAAAACCATATCAGAATCAGTAATGGACCCTCTTAACGCTGTAGTGCTCGCTCTCGAAACAAAAAACAGTAGCGGCACAATAGAACAGGCAATTATGGTTTCATGTGACCTGCTGTTCATAAGAAGGCAGACACAACAAAAATTGCAAAAAATTATTAAAGGAAAGTTGTCTGATTTTGATTCTTCCAAATTATTTCTCAATGCTATTCATACACATGCCGGTCCGGGTGTAATTGACGGAGAATTTTTAGGAATGTATGATGTAAGTAAAGATGAGGGAGTAATGAAACCTTCAGAGTATGAAGAATTCATGATCAAAAAGGTAACCGAGGCAGTGGTCAAAGCCTGGAAAAACAGAAAAGAGGGAGGTTTTTCATGGGGACTTGGAAATGCGGTGCTGGGACATAACAGGAGAACTGTTCAATTTGACGGTACTTCCAGGATGTATGGAGTTAATGACCCGGGATTTTCTCATTATGAAGGTACTCAGGATGACAGGGCCCAGTTTCTGTTTTTCTGGGACAAAAACAAAAATCTTACCGGTATTCTGATAAATACAGTAGCAACTGCTCAGGCAGGAGGGACCGG
>JAAYJR010000507.1 GCA_012522835.1 Bacteroidales bacterium | reverse complement strand
TTGAAATGGAGGTTTTGTATCAGATTTTCAATTCGATCCTGACAAGTTTCATCAAAACTGGTTTCCCATTTGTCCTCAAGAGCGGGGATTATCTTATGGTTTTGTTTAAGCAACTCCTTTTCGACTGTCTCATAAACCTGATGATCAGGATCATCAAGCAGATTGATCAGAGCTTCCAGTCTTCTCTTTTTTGTATTCATCCGCTACTAATTAGTGAGAGTGTCAAGTACTTTTTTTATCAATTTTTTCATTTCATCGTAGTAGTTGTTATTTGCATCACCGGTAATCCTGTTGGCTATGATCAGGCAAACAGTGAGAGCTTCATGTCCCAGCATACGCGATAATCCGTAAATTGCCGAACTTTCCATCTCAAAGTTTGTGATTTGTAAATTATTATACCTGAACTGCTCAACTAATGAGTTAAGCCGGGGCATTGATGCAGACAACCTGATGATCCGTCCCTGTGGCCCGTAAAATCCCGGAGCAGAAATGGTAACCCCTTTATTGAATTCAGAGCCGGAGAATTTGGGCAGAAGGGTGCCGGAAGCATCTGTAACATATGGATCGGGCAAAGAACTTATCCACCCTGTAAAACTTTTAAAAGCCTCCTCAAATGCAAGGTCACAATATTTTTCTCTTCCTGCATAGAAGTTCAGGAGCCCGTCAAATCCTATCGATTTTTGGCTCACCAGCCACGAGTTTACAGCAAGTTCTTTCTGCATACTTCCTGAAGTCCCGATTCTCACAATATTAAGTGATTTTTTTTTCTTTTTTACCTCCCTTGTTTTCAGGTCAATATTGACAAGTGCATCCAGTTCGTTAAGGACTATATCGATATTATCGGTGCCTATTCCCGTTGAAATTGCCGTAAACCGGTTATTGTTGTAAACACCTGTCACGCTGTTGAATTCACGGTTATGAGCAGAAAATTCAACAGGATCAAAAAATTTGGCGATCTCGCTAACCCTGTTCTGGTCCCCAACCAGGATTATATTATCTGCTATATTTTCCGGTTTAAGATGCAGGTGAAAAACCGATCCGTCGCTATTAATAATCAATTCAGATTCCTTAATCATATTAATTGGTTTATAAGGATAAAACTATTGAAAATAAGGCAATCAGACAATGGATATTTTTAAAACATTTGAACAACCAACTTCCGGAAATAAATAAAAGGGACTTAATTTGTTAACAACTTGAACAAAATGATTCTATTTACCTCTCAAATTACATTGTAATTTTCTATTTTTGAATTAATAAAAACTAAACTTCAATAAATGTCAACTAAAATATTTTTCTTTCAGCTTTTGGGCAGGATCAAACCGGTTGAAAAAATTGAATCACAGCGGCACATTTTACATAACGAGTATCTTCAGTTTAAGGCTGTGGAGAGTTCAGATGAGTTAAAGGAGTTCCTTGAACTGAAGCAAATTGTTACATCTGAAGCTTTTAAAACAAAAAAAGCTGAGATAAAAAGCCTTCACTTTAAAGGCAGTAATGAGGAGGAGATTTTAAAAGAATTCACTGAGTTAAAGAAAAACTCACAGATAAAGAGGTATTTTAAAGTTAAAGATTCGTCTGAATTAAAGAGATACGAATCATTGAAAGATTCAGACAAAATACGGGAATTCCTGCAGCTTACCGATTTTGTGGAAAACGGTTCTTTCAGACGTGCGAAGGATGATGCTAAACAGCAGGTATACAGGGGTTCTGATGAAGAAGAGCAGGAGAGGGAGTATAAAAAGCTTAAAAAATCACCTCTTGTAAAGGCTTTCATGGAATTACATAATTCTGCCGTCCTGAAAAGGCATGAATCAACAGCTAATTCTGAGAAGCATAAAAAATATTATGAACTTATAAATTTGCCTGATAAAGATAAAGACAGAGCCCGGGAACTGAAAAATCTAAAATCGGACCATGACATCAGGGATTATTTGAAATTTGATCAATCGCGAAAATATAAAACTTACAGGGAGGCTATAGATAGTTATATTCTAAAGAGATTCAATGAGTTAAAGCCCGTCGTAGAGAGTGGGGATTTTCAGAAGCGGGTCTGGTTCTTAAAAGATAAGAAGAAATTTGAGAAGAGCGATGCTTACAAAAAATTTAAACGCTTAAAAGAGTTATCAAGAGGTGATGACATAAAGTTTTATCTCAAATATGGAAAATCGCCACTTTTAAAAAATTATTATGATACGCAGGGCACAGATATTTTAAATCGTTTTCAGGAGCTTAGCGAAATGGTATCATCTGAAGAATTTATCAGACGTAAAGCATATCTCGAGGATCCCAAAAAGTGGGAAAAGAGTGATGAGTGCATCAATGAACAGAAATACCTGGAAATGAAAAAACGTCCTCATCTGGTGAAATATTTTGATTATAAGGATAGTGCCAGATTTGATTTTTTTACCAAGTGGGAACTGAGTTTTGAGGATGATTTTTCAGGAGTTATTCTTAATCCTGCTAAGTGGTCAACAATTTCTCTCTGGGCGGAGAAGATGCCGGGTCGAAATTTCAGCATGCCCGGAGACCTGCATATTTTTACCGAAGGGAAGAATGTTAAGACCGGTGGTAAACTGATTATTGAAACCCGCAGGGAGAAGTCCGGTGGCCTGGCCTGGAATCCGGCTGCCGGTTTTATTCCTTCGAATTATGACTATACATCAGGACTGGTATCCACAGGGAAGAGTTTCAGTCAGGCAGATGGTATTTATGAAGCCAAGGTAAGGTTTAAACCGGTAAAGGAGGTTGTCAGCTCTTTTGTTTTGCAGGGTGAGAAAAATTCACCAAGGGTACATCTTTTTGAAATTGGAACTAAGAACAGGTCAGGAGTTTCCTATATTGACCACAGGGGGAAACTTCAAATGGAGGGGCTTGATATATCCAACCTGAAGAGTGGAAAATGGTATATTTTTACCCTGAAGAAAGAGGGTAGTTTGCTTATTTGGAAGATTAATGAAACTGAAGTATTAAGGCTGGAGAAACCTGAAATAGATTTTCCGCTTCATTTAAATATTTTAAGCATTGTGGTTGATGAGATACCCGGATCAAAACTTCCTGTGAGGTTTCAAACGGACTGGGTAAAGTGTTACAGGCAAAGATTGAGTTAAATTCAAAAAAGGTAGCTAACTGATGCTGAGAGTCTTACTCCGCTCCAGTTAGTTTTTACCGGATCTTTTGAATTGTTGAATTGCAAGATTGCATCTCTGTCTCCGACTAATCTGTTTTTTCCGCCTGAATCAATTAAATAACCGGCGTTGATGCCGAATTCCATATTGCTTAAATCGTATGTCAGCTTAAATTTTGGTTCTATCTGCAGTCCGGCCGATTTAAATGTCATTTCATCAGTATAAGAGATAACTTTTTCATTCATCTCTAACTTTGAAAACGCGCAGGATATCCGTGTTTCTTCGTATAAGTTCAATCTTTTATCCATCAGTTTGAACCTTACCGCAATACCGGGCGACCAGGAGGTGAGTATGTTGTCTGCTTTTAATTCTCCCGAATAATCTTTATAACTTATTCTGGATCCTGTTGTATTGTAATATCCGGTAACTCCAAGTGAAATAATATCTGTTGTCTGATAAAAAATGCCGATTCCATAGAATGGCTGCATTGGAAAATCATCAGTGATCTTTCCCTGGACAGGCAGATTTTTTAATATTTCTGCATTCATGTCCCTCAGGTCGTTTAGCGAATATGATCCGATTCCGTAGTTAGCTTCAATGCTTAATTGGGCAAAGGAATTATATGTGATAATTATAAAAACAATTATGGTTATGATTTTCTTCATGTGTTTAATTTTTTCTATTAAAATTTGAGAACATTTGTTATTACTATTA
>JAAYJR010000414.1 GCA_012522835.1 Bacteroidales bacterium | reverse complement strand
GTCCTGCAATAATTAGCATTCTGAAATTGCCTGTCTTAAATGGAAAATATAAACTACATGCCACCTATCGAAAAAAATATCAAGCCTGTTGAAACATAACTTATAAGTGAATTTCCGAAAAGATTTTTGTTTTTTTTGCAGCCGGTCTGTTTAAGGTTCAGAATTATTTTTCTTGCCAATGTTTTTTTCTCAAAATCATATAAGATTTTCTCCTCATGCTTAAAATATTTATTGACCTGTTCCTTAAATTCCAGTATCATGGTTGAATCTTCTATGTGAAGCTCTAAATAGTGTTCCCAGTAATCTATTACTTCAGAAGATGGATGAAATATCCACTTAAAAAAGAGAGGGTCATCTGTCAATTGACGGTAAAGGTCCATTATTGGAATAAGATTTAAAAAAAGAGAAGTAATCTCATAAAAAGGGACAAAATATACAAGTGTTATATAACATATTAAGGAATATTTATAATTCTGACTACCTCAAAACATAAAAAAATTTTCCCCGTATTTGTATCTGTTTTTTGCTGATGAAAATAATCCTATCCTTCTACCGTATAACGATAAAATCAATCAGTTTGAAAGTTTCCAGACCTTTCAACAAATCTTATCCTGAATGAATTCTACCTCCCCCCAACATTATTCAACCTGAAACTATATGACCCCGGTCCTGCTCCTACCTCCAGGCAGCTGCCGGTTTCTGTTATTTTACTTATGCCTTCTGCCTGTTGCACGGATTGGCCTTCTTCCCATATCAGCATGCCTGATTCGTAAAGTCTGTATGATCCCGGGTGGTTTTCTTTGGGGATTTTTATGGTTGCTTTGCTGCCGACGGGTACCTCAACGTTTAAAATGACTGAAGTCCCAATTTTTTCCCATGAAGTGGAAACTTCTCCTTTCACTGTGCGGACTGAGGCATTTGCTGATGTAAGGTCACCGACCAATTTGGGGGCTATGCTTATCTCTTCGAAACCGGGCTTCACAGGGCGGATTCCGGCAATATCTTTATAAAAAAATTCATCAATGCTGCCGAACATAATATGATTGAGGGAGTTCATAGCTGCATTAAAGTACCGGTAACCTCCCCAGCGTTCCCATAAAGTTGTGGCGCCTTTGGCTACCATATAACCCCAACCCGGGAATTCAGGAGTTGCTACCATATTATATAATGTTTCCTCCATCCCAAATTCCGGAAGTACCTGTACCAGCGCTTTTGTTCCTATAATCCCAGTCTGAAGGTGCCCATTGTCAAAACTTATTCTTTCCGACAAACTATTGGCAACTTTGACTGCAATATCTTCATCAACAATTCCTGCATATAAGGGAAATGCAATGCTGGTTTGTGAACCGGTTCCGTAGGTGTAACTATCCTGGTTATAATATTTCTTGCTGAAGGCTTCCTTTATTTCAGCTGCCAGCTTTGTATATTCCCCGGCTTTCCCCTCGTCACCCAAAACTTCTGCCAGCTGTGACATAATTACGGCGCTTTCGTAATAATAGCCGGTAGAGGTAATTGAGACAGAATTATCGCGGGGACTATATGCTAATCTCGGCGGAACCCAGTCCCCCCTGCCCTTATGTATTATGAGATCTTCGGATATTGACTTCATAAAACCCATCCATTTGTCAAGACTGTTAAAATGTTGTTCTACAATCCGTTTGTCACCATAATAGTGATACATATAATTTACCAGCAAAGGATATGCTACCTGCCAGGCAGGAGTACCCTCTAAAGAACCCCTGGTGGCATGGGGAACAAAATCGGGCACACTGCCGTCTTCATTCTGATCATCCCGGATGTCCTTAAGCCACTTTGTATAAAACCCGGCCATATCAAAATTCAGGATCGCCTCCTCTGCAGTCAGGTGGCCGTCGCCCATCCACCCAAGCCTCTCGTCCCTGTGAGGGGTATCAGTAGGAACACTGTGCAAATTACCAAGTTGTCCCCACAGCACATTACTATGTATTTGATTCAATAGTGAATTAGAACAACTAAAAGTGCCTTCTTTGGGCACATCTGAATATACGACTCTTGCCTCTACAGTTGTAAGGTCAGGTGTACCAGGATATCCTTCCAGCTGAACATAGCGGAATCCCTGATATGTAAAACGGGGTTCATAAACCTCGCCGCTATTGTCTCCTCTGAGGGTATAAATATTTCGGGCTTTGGATGAACGGTTCGGACTTATATCAAGTGTATCTGTCAGTCCGGTTATCGGCTGATTTTTCATGATAGCTATGCTTTGCATTGTTGTGGGGGAGGTACGTATCAAAACTTCATTGCCTTCTCCACCTTTAACATGCAGGCGTGGCCATCCGGTTACATCCTGTCCGAAATCAAAAACATAAATTCCTTCAACAGGTTCCCACATCCTGACTGCCCTTAACGTTTCAATGACTCTCATGGGAGGCATCAACTGAGCATCTATTTTGCGGCCGGCAGGTACTTTCACCTGAACGGCATTTTTCCAGCCTGAATCCTCATAACCTGCCTTGTTCCATCCTG
>JAAYJR010000597.1 GCA_012522835.1 Bacteroidales bacterium | reverse complement strand
TAAAGGCAGTAATGGATGATCTCTATGAATACTTCGGGCGTGATGACCTGCCGGCCAAACTTAAAATATCTTTGGCCTGCTGCCTGAATATGTGCGGTGCGGTGCACTGCAGTGATGTGGCCATAGTAGGGGTGCATCGTACTGCTCCTGTTGTAAACCACGAAATCATCCAAAAAGGTACTGAAATTCCCAGTTTGGTGGCCAGCTGCCCGACGGGAGCCATTCGTCCTGATCCCAAGAACAAGAGTGTGGCTGTTAAAGAAGAAAAATGTATGTACTGCGGCAACTGCTACACCATGTCTCCTGGCATGCAGATCATGGATCCTAAAAATGATGGTGTGGCTATCATGGTGGGCGGAAAAGTTTCCAACGCTCGTTCTGCCCCAAGTTTTTCAAGATTGGTTATACCCTTTCTGCCGAATAACCCGCCGCGGTGGCCGGAAGTTACCGAAGCGGTACGTAACATTGTTGAAACCTGGCTCAAACATGCTCGCAGCGGTGAGCGTATGGGTGAATGGATCGAGCGTATTGGCTGGGAAAGATTCTTTACACTAACAAACATTCCATTTTCGGAGAAATGTATTGATGATTATATATTCTCCCGTGAGACGTTCCGTACCACTGCAGCATTTAAGTACTAGCGCTGTTAAAGGCTGCAGAAAATTTACCTTTCGCAAAAACCGGGTGATAAAGAAAGGAGGAACGACAATGGAAAAGGGTCCTGCAAGTCCAGAAATCAAGGAGAAGGTATTGGCTTATCTGGATACGGTGGAAAAAGCCAAAAGCAAGGATATTGCCAAGGCGATCAATGAAAAGAAATCTGATGTAGACAACGCAGTCAAAGAGCTGTCGATGGAAGACAAAGTAGAATATCTGTACATTACAACCACCTTTATAGCACTGAAAGGCAAAGTTGGAGCTCCATAAAGGTTGAGATGGGGAAGGACAGATGAGCCGATCATCTGCCCTTCCCAACTTAAAGGGATGGTTTTGATTCCTAAAATTATAGGAGTGAAGACACATGGAATTTCCGATTTATAAGGTATTACAGGAAAATGAGCAACACATTTTAGCAAAATGGCAGTCAAATGTCTTTAGCCAGGCGCCCCATGAATTACTGCCGGGGAATACATCTAAAGGCCAGTTTACCGACCCCATTTCTTATAGCATTGAGAAAAACACCGCAGCAATCTTCAAATGGCTGATCAAAGCTGCTGATGATAACGATTTAGCGGAAGCACTGGAAGAAATATGCCGGCTAAGTGC
Organism: Bacteroidales bacterium; assembly: GCA_012522835.1. Classification (GTDB taxonomy): domain Bacteria; phylum Bacteroidota; class Bacteroidia; order Bacteroidales; family Prolixibacteraceae; genus JAAYJR01. The sequence goes on along the minus strand of JAAYJR010000597.1, from coordinate 725 downwards.
GGTTCAGAATAGCAAACCGTCAGAAGCCTTAGGATTTATATGGGCTCTTAAACACGTTATCCACCAACTATTAGCAAGTGGGAAAATAATCTGCCCCAATGCCGATGATCTAATGGACGTGGATGCGCGTATCGATAAAATCGTCGGGCAGGCTTTTGATTTTTATTGTGCCTGCCGCGCTCAGATTTATGAACTGAGAGTTAACGAAATTAAAAGGATGTATGGGAGAGATGCGGGATGAAGATCTGGTCTTCTCTGCTCGCCGTAGTAGTTTTGGTTATAATAGCATGGTTGGGGGTTGAAGTCCTGCAATTAACTACCTTGTTTGGGGTAGCCTTGCCCTATGCAGCCTTCGCTTTGTTAGTGGTGGGTATTATTATCAGGATCGTAAAATGGGGAAAGTCACCAGTTCCTTTTAGTATTCCTACCACCTGTGGACAGCAGCAATCGTTGCCTTGGATAAAGCAAAATAAAATCGAAAATCCCTCTACAACGTGGGGAGTAATTGCCCGCATGGCCTTGGAAATTCTATTCTTTCGCTCTTTGTTTCGCAATACCAAAACCGAGAGAAGGGGTGAAAGGCTAGCTTTCGGGTCTTCGCAATGGCTGTGGCTGGGAGCCCTGGTTTTTCACTGGTCGATGCTGATCATCGTTATCAGGCATCTGCGCTATATTATAGATCCGGTTCCGGTGGTGGTGCAGGGTATAGAAGCATTGGATGGCTT
>JAAYJR010000560.1 GCA_012522835.1 Bacteroidales bacterium | reverse complement strand
GCTCGGCAGAGATAATAACAAAAGAGATGCGGATGGTCTACAGGTTCATAAATCCGTTGAGAGCCCAGTTGGGAAAATGAAATAACAATAAAATCAAACCTATGACCAAAAAACCTGAAATATCCATAGTAATCCCCTCCTGTAACCCAGGCAAATTATTGTTAAGGTCTGTGAGGAGTGTTCTTGCACAGACTTATCAAGATTATGAGATAATCATTGCGGATGACGGATCGAATGACAGCTCAGGAGAATTAATCAGGACATTACAACTGGATAATCTTTATTACTACCGGCTTGAGCATAAAAATGCCAATGTTGCCAGGAATTATGGAATTTTACATTCAAAGGGAAAATATATTGCCATGCTCGATGCTGATGATCAGTGGTTCAGGAATCACTTGGAGGTTAACATGGAGTTAATAAAGACCACTGAATGTGACGGGATATACGGCAGCATCGAAATGAGGACACCTCATAGCAGGAAAGTATTTAAAGCAAGGAAGTTAAAGGATAATGAAAAGATGGTCAATTACCTGTTATTAAAAGGAATTGGCGCGTCATCTTCAACCCTTTTCATGAAGACAGAGGCAGCCAGGGATATTCTCTGGGATGAATCGCTAAAGAGGCATCAGGATTATGATTTTGTAGTCCGCTTTTGGCAAAAGTACAGATGGATAGCCAATGAAGATGTTACTGCAGCATGTTATCTTAATTATGGCCCGAAAAAGCAGATTGATTTTGAATCGTGTATAAGGTTTATCGAAAAGCACAAAGATGACATTGAACCTGATATATTCACCATATACCATTCATATATGTATAATCTTGCCGTTAACTCTGCTGCTGATAAGAATATCGTAAGACATTATTTAAAGAACAGTAAAAAGTATCCTGTAAATAAAGTCTGCCTTTCTAAAACTGATAAATGTTATTAAAATGATTTACAATCTCATGGAGAATCTAAACTAAAATAAAATGGACAATAACCCTGTATTTGTTACCAGGCCATCATTAGCTCCTTTGGACGAATACGTTGAATTGCTGAAAGGCGTGTGGGAACGGGGCATATTAACCCATGATGGCCCACTTGTTCAGCAATTAGAAGATGAATTGTGCAAAAAACTGGATATTCCGGGTTTTATGGCTGTATCGAACGGGACGATAGCTCTTCAGTCAGCAATCAAAGGCCTGGCTTTGAAGGGTGAGGTTATCACCACGCCATTTACCTGGATTGCAACAATAAGTGCCATAAAGTGTGAAGGGTGCGTTCCTGTATTTTGTGATATTGACAGGGGAACACTGAACATTGATCCTTGTAAAATTGAGCCGTTGATCAATGAGAGAACGGTGGCTGTTATGCCGGTTCATGTGTTTGGCAATCCTTGTGATGTGGGGGCAATTGAAAATATTGCCAAAAAACATGACCTGAAGGTGATATACGATGGTGCGCATGCCATGGGTTCAACTTTCAAGGGCAAGAGCCTTTTGGGATACGGAGATATCACTGCGACCAGCCTTAATGCAACCAAGTTGCTTAATACGGCAGAGGGAGGGGGATGCATAGCAAAGAGTCCTGCAATTAGGGAGAAATTGAAACGTATCCGCTATTTTGGTTACAACGGGTACAGGGAAATAGTGGAAGAGGGCTTTAACGGGAAGATGTCTGAGCTGCATGCAGCGCTGGGTATTGTAAACCTGAAATATTTTGACAGGGTACTTGCAGACAGGAAAATCAAATACAATTTATACCGGGATGCTCTGTCATTGATCTCAGGGATAGAATTTCAGGCAGTTAAGCATGGTGATCAAAATTATTCCTGTATGCCGGTGGTTTTTGAAAGTGAAGAGCAGTTGCTGAAGGTTGAACAGGCGCTGCACGGGCAGAATATTTATCCGCGGCGTTATTTTTATCCTTCGTTAAATACCCTTACTAATATTCTGGAATACCGGCATTGTCCTGTTTCCGAAGAAGTATGCAAAAAGGTATTATGTTTGCCGTTGTACCGGGAAATTTCAGAGGAGGTAATATACCGGGTTGTGGACTGTATCAGGAATTCATTTGCAGCAAAAAGGAAGTTGGACCGGAATAGAAAATCTTCAGTATCATTATGAGAAAAAAGATAGTATTTGTTGGGAACAGGTATTCAGGTTTAAAAGCATTGTTAAATAATAGCAAATTGGAACTTGTCAGGATATTCTATGAATCGGGTTCATACCTGGAGAAAGAATTATTAACCGATGATCTGAACAATTCCCTGCCCCTTCAAGAGATGCCAAAAGAAAAAGAGCGATTATTAACTGAACTGTCCAACATCCGTTATGATATCCTGATTTCGAACGGATGCAGGTTTAAATTACCGGTATCTGTTTTACAAGACGGTTCTAAGCTGTTTCTCAACATACATCCTTCATTACTTCCCCGGCTGAAGGGGAAAAATCCGTTAAACGGTATTTTTTTATTCGGACATAAAGAATTCGGTGTAACCTTACATTATATGGACGATGGCATTGACACCGGTAATATTATTTTACAAAAGAAGATTCAAGTGACCAGTGACCTGGATCTGGGGATGTTGTATTTAGCGCTTTTGGATTTGGAGTACGAGGTATTAAAAGAGGGACTGGATTTATTGGATAAATGCCATTTCATTTTTAAAGGGCACCCCCACAGTAGAGGCAGCTATTATTCAAGGAAGCAGGAGGATATGACGGTCTTTTTTAACAAAGAAAGATCGGCAGATATAGTTAGGAAGACCAAGGCTTTTGGAGTATTGACCCAGGGTGTTACATGTGAGATAAAGGGTGAACAGGTTAAAATTTTTGACGCTGAAAATATTACTAATTCATATTTTCTTAACCGATATGGCAATTATAAACCTGGAGAGGTTGTTACGGAATACGATAATAAACTGATCATAAGGACAAATGATGGTTTGGTAAAAATTACAAGATGGGCAAAAAACTGAATATATTTATAACATCTGTGGGACGCAGAAGTTATATGGTCAATTACTTTAAGGAGGCGCTGGACGGGAACGGGTTGGTTCATGCCGGGAATAGCAAAGCAACTTATTCGATGAAACTGGCAGACAGATCAGTCATAACACCCCTGATTTATGACCAGGGATATATCGGTTTCCTTTTGGAATACTGTCTTAAACACCATATAAGTGCAATTATTTCAATGTTTGACATAGACCTTCCGGTTTTAGCTATTAACCGGAAATTATTTGCAGAATATGGAATAACGGTGATCGTATCAGATTATGATGTCACACAGATATGCAATGATAAATGGCTGACAAACAAATTTCTTGTTGATAACGGTTTTGCTACAGTGCCAACTTTTATTTCTCCCGGCAAAGCCATTGACGCTATAAAAGATGGCCGGTTGCACTTTCCGGTAATAATCAAGCCCCGTTGGGGCATGGCTTCCATAGGAATGTTCATTGCGGAAAATGACATTGAACTTGAAGTATTATATAACAAAAGCTTTAAGAAAATTAATGAAACTTACCTGAAGTATGAATCGGCAGCAACGCCAAATGAAAAAGTAATCATACAGGAGATGATTGATGGTCAGGAATATAGTTTAGATGTATTTAATGATCTTAACGGTTTTTTTTTACAATGTACAGTTAAGGAGAAACTAGATATAAGAGCAGGGGAGAGTATGTATTGCAGGGTAGTAAGAGATGATGCACTTGAAACTATTGGATTAAGGCTGAGTAAAAGGCTTAAGCATATAGCTGTCCTGGATTTGGATTGTATTAAAAAGGGAAAGGAATATTATATTATTGATATGAATGCCCGGTTTGGCGGAACTTATGCATATACTCACCTGGCAGGGGCAAATTTTCCCAAAGCGATAATTAAAATGTTATTAAATGAAAAAATTGATACTGCTCTTCTGACAACCAGTGCGGGTATAACAGGCATTAAAGATATAGTCCCGGTACGACTGAAAAATAAAGGTTATGAATTCTGAAAATGTGAATGATATAATCCCTCTTGTAAGTATCTGCTGCATTACATACAATCATGAAAAGTTCATTAGCGATGCCATTGAAGGATTTTTAATGCAGGAAACCAATTTTCGGTATGAAATAATTATCCACGACGATGCATCGATTGATAATACAGCAAAAATAATAGAACAATATGCAGCAGGGAACCCTGATTTGATATTTCCGGTATTGCAGACAGAGAATAAATACTCACAGGGGATAAAACCACTTGCAAATTTTGTTTTGCCCCGGGCGCGGGGCAGGTATATAGCCCTTTGTGAAGGCGACGACTATTGGGGCGATCCGCTTAAACTGCAAAAACAGGTGGGTTTTTTGGAAAGGAATACAGATTTTTCGTTATGTGTCAGTGGATTTATGTCAAACAATATCCATACAAACAGAAAAAGAATAAATATTACTGTTCCACCGGGAGTGAAGCTCACAGGCCAGGGGTATGAATTTTCTCTTATGGATACAATGGGCCGATGGCTGACAAAAACCTTAACGGCAGTATTTAGAAACTATCCCGGACTGGGAGGCCATCTTGTTCAATATAAACATGGGGTTGATATAAATCTTTTTTATCATATCCTGAAAAACGGTAATGGATTCTATATGACAGAAGTAACAGGGGTATACCGCATTCACGAAGGAGGGGTATTCAGTATGAAGCATGACTGGGATATGATCATAAACAGAAATTATAAGATATATAAAGAGATTTACCTTTTGAATAAAGATGAATATTCGAGGATATGCTATCTGAATCATATATTAGCCTTGTTAAATACCAGTATACACAGATATATCAGGGATGAAGCAGCCAAGAGTAACTTCTTCATGTTATTTTTCAGCGCAATTAAGTTATTAAGAACAGTAAAGGAGGCTGGCAGATTGATTTCCCTGTTTTTCAAACGCAGGCAATCAGAGTATTATATTTTGCCACATTAATAAATAAGCCCCTCCGCGTTATCCTTACATGTGGTTTTTTTTTCTCCTTTATCCGATAGTTAAGATTATTTTTTAGCCCAATGGGATACCAAATTTTAAATACTATGCATTGGGAGATGGGATAAGAAATATTTTTAACCATTTGTATTTTTCGTAAATAGACTTATTAATCTGTGCCCAGAACAGGATATACTCCGTCTGCAGATTTATTGTACATTCTAAGTCAACATATTAATACTGAGCTACAATAAGTTGTTAGCCGGTAATAATCAATGCGGCAACTCGTTATGTTTTGGAATGGTCATGGCGTTATTCATTGAAACACTCCCATGTTATTACGTGACTGGATGAAGTAATGGGCAATTCCATCCAAGGAGATAATATTACGTGCTTTACTGGTAAGGATATACCTGATCAGTATGTTTGAAATGGTTGTACTGCTTCGAAGTACATGCCGGGGTTATAAGATACAAATTATTGAACCACCGGGTCAATTGAAATTAATACTGTAAAATATTGGATCTGTTTTGAAAATGAAATTTATTTGCCCATAAAATGACTGTTAGGGATAATAAAATTAAGTAATCCCAACTTTATTTTTAGTCGGATATTAGTGAAAAATATAAAGTAATTTTTTTTCATTATATTTGATAATTAATATATAATAAATAAAATATGGCAAAAAAAATTCCAAAGGAGCTAATGGCAGCCTCTGCCGTTCCGATTATCTTAACCATATTACAGAATGGTGACAATTATGGCTACGAAATTGTACAAGAGATAAAAAAAATCACAAACGGGGAAACACCATGGCAGGAAGCCAGTATTTATCCAGTTTTAAAGAAACTTGAAAAACAGGGAATGATCAAATCTTACTGGAGAATGACTCCGGATGAACGTCATAGGAAATATTACTCCATTCAGGACACCGGAAAAGTAGATCTTAAGCTGTGTATGGAATTATGGTAAGTTATGGAT
>JAAYJR010000574.1 GCA_012522835.1 Bacteroidales bacterium | reverse complement strand
CGTGTGTACCGGGAACGGTACCGGGGGTTCGAATCCCCCTCTCTCCGCAAAAAGCAGATAAACAAAAAACAGTCATGTAAGTATTGTCGTTTGAAAGATTAAACTTCGGGTTAATATTTATACAGGCTAACTAGATAAAACATTTTCATTTTTAATATTTTTACGTAATAAAATTTGATTTTTTCACGGGAAAACATGTTATTTGTTGACGCAAAAATAAAAGTAATAGAAAATAAACTTGGAGATTATTAATTAAAAATTCAAATTAATTATGAAAAGACTATTCGCGTTAATAGCATTTACTGGAATGCTGTTTTTTTTGGCATTAAACGTTGTGGTTGCCCAGGATCAGGCAGCCGCACAAAATACACCAGCTGTCCAGCAAGCTGACCTTACAGCAGATCCGGTTGAAGATGCTGCAGCTGCGGCCGAGGAGGGAAAATCATTACACAGCCAACTGAAGCAGACATTTATTGACGGGGGCCCGTTTTTTATGTCCTTTATATTGATATCACTTGTTTTGGGCCTTGCATTTGCAATTGAGAGGGTTCTTTACCTGAATTTTTCAACAAGTAATACCAAAAAACTGCTTACCAATGTTGAGCAGGCACTTGACAGTGGCGGTGTTGAAGCTGCCAAGGAGGTATGCCGGAAAACCAGGGGGCCGGTAGCAAGTATTTTTTTCCAGGGACTCGACAGGGTTGATCATGGCATTGATGTTGTTGAGAAATCAATTATTTCTTACGGCGGGGTACAGGCTGGATTGCTTGAGCGTGGGTTGAGCTGGATTGCATTGTTCATTGCACTTGCACCTATGTTAGGGTTCCTTGGAACAGTTATTGGTATGATCCAGGCCTTTAATGCAATCGAGATAGCAGGTGATATCTCTCCCACACTTGTGGCAAGCGGTATCAAAGTTGCTTTGATTACAACAGTAGGTGGTTTGATAGTAGCTATCATCCTGCAGATATTCTATAATTACTGTTTGTCAAAAATCGACAGCATTGTCAATAATATGGAGGATGCTTCGATCTCATTAATAGATTTATTGGTTAAACATAACCTGAAAAAATCAGCATAACAATGACTAAAGCGGGAAAAATTATAACAATTCTTCTGTGGATAATCATCATTATATCAGCTGTCCTGATTGTCTCTTTAATGGCTAGTATCAGTGATAATGCTGCTGACCCGGCAATGGGGGGCTGGATCAATACAAATTTGATATGGTCCTATATATTATTGATATTAGGGGCAGGGTTTGCATTGCTTTTCAGTGTTTTCCACATGATAACTGATATCCGTGCTGCAAAAAAAGGCTTAATGGCTTTGGTATTTGTTGGAGCAATTGTGCTTATAGCTTATTTGTTTGCATCAGATGAAATTCCACAGTTTATTGGAGTACAGAAGTATATAGATAACGGAACTCTTACTCCTGTTATAGCTAAGTGGATTGACACCGGTTTGATTATTACATATATATTACTGGGACTGGCAATATTATCAATTGCCTTTTCATCAGTAAGCCGGTTATTTAAATAATATTATTCGTGGTAATAAACAGGAAAATTAATTATGGCTAGAAAAACACCCGAAATACCTTCAGCATCATTGGCAGACATTGCCTTTATGCTGCTTATCTTTTTCCTGGTAACAACCACGATGGACGTTGACAGCGGATTGGAAAGAAGACTTCCACAATGGGTTGATGAAGAACAATTGCAGGATGATCAGCAGATCAAGGAACGAAATGTTTTTGTGGTGCTGGTTAACCGCAATAATGACCTTTTGGTGGAAGGAGAATATGCCGAAATCGAAAACTTGCGTGAAAGGGCCAAAGAATTCATGGCAAATCCATATGATGATGAATCATTGCCTGAAAAGGAACCTGTGCAGGTGCCATACTTCGGTGAAGTGATGGTTACAAAAGGTGTTATTTCATTGAGAAATGACCTTGATACAAAATACGGTACATATATCGCTGTTCAAAACGAACTGGTTGGTGCCATTAATGAACTGAGGGAGGAGTTGTCACAGCAGCAATTCGGAAAATCCTATAATGATCTTGACAAAGAACAACAGGATGCTGTTCGTGAAGTATATCCTTCAAGAATATCAGAAGCTGAACCCAAAAAGGTAGGAGGAAATTAATTATGCATAAATTCAGAAAAAAAGGGGGAAAAGAACTCACTCCCATATCTACAGCTTCTTTACCTGATGTTGTCTTTATGTTGCTTTTCTTCTTTATGGTCAGTACAACTATGAGGGAGGTTTCTTATAAGGTACATATCAGGCTGCCTCAGGCAACCGAGCTGAGTAAACTGGAAAAGAAGTCACTCGTGAGTTATATTTATGTTGGTGAGCCGCTTCTTCAATACCAGAAGACATTTGGCATAGCGCCGCGTATACAGCTAAATGACCAGTTTGCCAACGTTGGTGATATTCAGGATTATGTTATTGCAGAAAGAGAAGCAAGGGATGAGGCTGAAAGGCCTCTTATGATCACTTCCCTTAAAGT
>JAAYJR010000600.1 GCA_012522835.1 Bacteroidales bacterium | reverse complement strand
TTACTTCTACTGTCTGTTTTATGGGGAGGCTGTGATGCAGATATGAGAAAGAATTCAGCGCAGAAATTAACTGAGCTGTTGAGTTGGGATGATTTCAGTGAGTATATAAAAGAATTTAATAATAACGATGAGGAGTTATATGTCCAGTATTATCCTGACAGCCAGGCAGAGGATTTCCTGAAGAAAAATATTCCTTTGTTTCAGTGCCCCGACGCCGAATTGGAAAAAACATATTATTTCAGGTGGTGGACTTTCCGAAAACATATAAAATACACTCCGGATGGTTTTGTGATAACTGAATTTCTTCCGGATGTTTCATGGGCAGGTAAACACAATACAATTAATTGTCCGGCCGGCCACCATTTTTACGAAGGCCGCTGGCTTCACAATCCTGCTTATTTACGCGATTATGCAAACTTTTGGTTTAAAGGCGGTGGCAGTCCCAGGTCCTACAGCTTCTGGGCGCCAAACTCTATTTTAGCCTTTGCCTCTGTTCATAACGATCATGAACTTATAACCGGGTTACTTCCATTTTTCATTTCAAATTACGAATCATGGGAAAATGAAAGATTGTGTGATGACGGACTGTTCTGGCAGATTGACGACAGAGACGGAATGGAGGTTTCTGTGGGAGGCTCAGGCAAAAGAGCTACAATTAATTCCTATATGACTGGTGATGCTGAGGCAATTGCCAGGATAGCAGAAATTGCTGGTAACATGACACTGGCAAATGAATATTCTGATAAAGCAGCACAACTGAAAAAACTGATGTTGGCAACCTTGTGGGATGAAGAAAATGATTTTTTCAAAACATTGCCGTTAAATACTAAAGAGATTCAGAAATTAGATGGATTGCCCAATCTGGAAACTTTTACACGTTTTTCAAAAGACAATCCGGAACTGGTTGATGTTCGTGAGCTTCATGGCTATACACCCTGGTATTTTAACATACCTGAGGAAGCTCATTCCATTGCCTGGAAATTTATGTTAAGCACTAAAGGATTTAAGGCTCCCTATGGACCGACAACAGCAGAACAAAGCCATCCCGAATTTAAAATAGTATATGAAGGCCATGCCTGTCAGTGGAATGGCCCGGGCTGGCCTTTTGCCACTACTATAACAATAAAGGCAATGGCAAATTTGCTTAGGAATTACAATCAAAAAGTGGTTTCAAAAGATAATTTCATGGAATTGCTTCTCACATATTCAAACAGTCATCGCAGGATAAATGAAAAAGGCAAGGAGGTTTGCTGGATTGATGAAAATCTCAATCCGTTTACCGGTGACTGGATTGCACGGACAATGCTTAAATCAAGGGGACATAAGCCTGCCGAAAGGGGAAAAGATTATAACCACTCGGCTTTCTGTGATTTTATAATAAGTGATTTAGTGGGTATCAGGCCTTCGATGAATAATTCATTAACCATTCATCCGTTGGTACCTGATAATTACTGGGACTGGTTTTGCCTCGACAGGGTTAAATACCACGATAAAATGTTAACTGTTATATGGGATAAAGAGGGAACAAAATACAAACAAGGCAAAGGCTTTTCTGTTTTTATTGATGGTCAGCTTAAACACAATTCATCAAAACTGGAAAAGATCAATATTCAAATTTAGGTTTATCTTACTTGTTTGTGGTTCATATCCATGTAGCTTTTACCGGCTTTATGCAACGTTCATTATGTTCTTATTCTGATTTTTCACGAGGTAGTGAATTCAGATTACCTTGTTAAAAAATTCGTGAGGTACAAACATAAAATTTCGTTATATTTAGACGATAAACTAAACTCAGATTTTAAATGAACAGATTAGTACATAAAATTTATTTGTCATTTTTTGTATTAATTACCGTTATCACTTTTATTTCACTGGCACTTTACGGATCAGATTATTATGTCAGCAGACTTGCAGAACGTCACAATCATATTAAATATGAACAACTTAAACCCTCAGGAACAGTAGGTCACGGCCTGGGAATTGCAGGTTCATTTTTTATCTTAACAGGGGTATTTGAATATATGGCGAGAAAGCGAATCCGCAAATTGTACAGATTAGGACTGCTAAAACACTGGTTGGAATTTCACATTTTCCTTTGCGTACTGGGACCAATCCTGATACTTTATCATACTACATTCAAATTCGGCGGAATAGTGGCTGTAAGTTTTTGGAGTATGGTTGTGGTAGTGATCAGCGGAATTATCGGCCGGTTCATTTATCTTCAAATCCCCAGGACAATTCAGGGACGACAGCTTAGTTTAAATGAACTGATGGAACTGGAAGGAAATATAATTACCGAACTTAATAATGAACATAATTCAGGAAATGAAATAATTTCTAAAATAAATGAAGCACTTAAAATTAATAAATTACCGGATACACAAAATCTTCTGATACGAATTATCAGACGGTTGATTTTTGAAAGAAATATACTGAAAAGAATTAAAAAAGATTTGAGAAAAGCTGAAATCTCAGGTAGTGACTACCGAAAAATTGTCAGGTTGCTAAAAACAAAAATTAAGCTAAACAGAAGGATTTCATGGTTATCCACTATGCAGAAGCTTTTTGGTTACTGGCATGTCCTGCATCTTCCTTTTGCTCTGATAATGCTAATAATAATGTTTACTCACATCATTGTGGTAGTACTGTTCGGATATACGTGGATTTTTTAGTAAATGTATGAATATTATAATTGAACAATTAGTTTTTTATGGCGCTACAGGACTATTAGTCATTGGGATATTGTTTATTTATATTCGAAAACTCAGGCGTGAATCAGAAAGTGTTGAAGATAAGATAAGAATTGCTAAAGAGGAGGGAACACATGAACCTGTTTCACTTCACCCCGTAGTTGATGTAAATTCATGCATTAAAACCGGTGCATGCATCCTGGCATGTCCTGAAAGTGATATCCTTGGTATAAGAAATGGTAAAGCAACCGCAATTAATGCCAGCCGGTGTGTCGGACATGGTGCTTGTTTTCATGCCTGTCCCACCCATGCCATCACTTTATGCATCGGTACAGAAAAACGCGGTGTTGACCTTCCCCATGTCAGCAAGTATTTTGAGTCAAACGTAAAAGGAATATATATTGCAGGTGAACTGGGGGGTATGGGACTGATCAAAAATGCCGTGGAACAGGGACGGCAGGCTACTGAGAATATTGCAAAATCAATACTGCAAACAGAAAATGCCGATTATGACTTGATTATTGCAGGCGCCGGTCCGGCAGGAATTTCTGCATCACTTACTGCTAAAAAACTTAACCTGAAAGCACTTACCCTTGAACAGGATTCACTTGGAGGAACAGTGTTTTCCTTTCCCAGGTCAAAAATTGTTATGACATCACCGATGGAGTTACCTCTCTATGGCAAAATCAAATTGCAGGAAACATCTAAAAAAGAATTACTGGAGTTATGGAATCATGTGTTAAGCAAAAACAATATTAAAATCAACGAACATAAAAAAATAGAAAAAATTCAACCGGAAAATGGTGGGTTTTTAGTTTATACAAAAGAAGGGAATATCTTTTCAGCAAAAAGAGTGCTGCTGGCTATCGGCAGACGAGGCTCACCAAGGAAACTTAATATTCCCGGGGAAAATTTGCCTAAAGTTGCCTATCGCCTGATTGAGCCTGAATTGATAACAAATAAAAATATTGTCATTGCCGGAGGAGGTGATTCGGCTGTTGAATCAGCGCTGCTTCTTGCAGATAAAAACCGGGTAATTCTCTCTTACAGACAAAATAAATTCTCAAGGTTAAAGCCAAAAAACAATAAAAAATTAGAAGAAACCGTTGAAGCAAATAAGATAGAGGTGATTCTTAACTCTAATCTGATTTCAATAGATGAAGAAAATGTAAATATCCGGATCGACACTAAAAATGAAATATTGCAACTGAAGAACGATTTAGTGTTCATTTTTGCAGGTGGCGAACTACCTGCTGAATTTCTTAAAAATGCCGGAATAAAAATTACAACAAAATATGGAGAAGCAATTCTAAAACACGATAATTAAACCTAAGGAATGACTAAACTCCTTAAAATTTGCATGTTAATAATATGGATTGACGGAACAGTCTTAAACCTGACTGCTCAAATTTCCCCCGGAAAACTTACTGCGGCCCATGAACATCTGGAGGGACTTGCAAATTGCACTGAATGTCATGTTTTAGGTGATAAAAATACAACACAAAAATGCCTGGAGTGTCACATTGAGATCAAAGACCTGATAGAAAAAAACAGAGGTTATCATGCCTCATCAGAAGTCAGGGAAAAAGAATGCCATACCTGTCATGGAGAACATTTCGGACGTGATTTTAAGATTGTACGCCTGGATAAAGATGAATTCAACCATGATCTGACAGGATATATGCTTGAGGGCAGACATAAAGAACTAAAATGTGAAGAGTGTCATAACTCACAATTAGTCAGGAATAATGTTTCCCAAAAAAAGGGAAATACATATTTGGGATTGATGACCGGATGTACTTCATGCCATGAAGATTATCATCAAAATACTCTTAATGGAAATTGCATCTCATGCCATAGTCAGGAGTCCTTTAGTCCGGCACCAGGATTTGATCACGACAAAACGGAATTCCCTCTTATTGGAATGCATCAGACAGCAGATTGTACCGGTTGCCATGCCATAGTTAACAGAAACGGAAGAAAATTTCAACTATTCTCAGGCATTCCATTTTCCGGGTGCGTTAACTGCCATGATGATGTACATATGAATAAATTCGGTAATGATTGCAGGGAATGCCATAATGAATTCTCATTTCAAAATGTTAATAACAACTTTGACCATAATTTGACTAATTTTCCATTGAATGGAATGCACAGATCTGTTGATTGCAAACAGTGCCATACAAAAAGTTTTACTGAGCCTTTAGTTCATGACCGGTGTACAAACTGCCACAAAGATTATCATGAAAAACAATTTCAGAGAAACGGCAACTCACCTGACTGCATTGAATGTCACGATGTCAATGGATTCTCCCCTTCATTATTCGGAATCGATAAACATACGCTTACAGCATTTCCCCTGGAGGGTGCACATATGGCAACTCCATGTTTTTCATGTCATAAAGAAAATAATAAATGGAAATTCATTAACTTGCAATCAGAATGTTCAGGTTGTCATGAAAATGTTCATGAAAATTATTTAGACAATAAATTCGTATCTGACGGAGGATGCAAAATTTGCCATAATGTTTCAGTATGGTCTGATATTAATTTTGACCATAATACAACAAATTTTGAATTAAAAGGCAGACATGCTGAGCTTAATTGCAGAGAATGCCATTTTAAACAGGAGAATAATTATCTAAAAGAGCAACAATTTAAATGGGAACAACAAAATTGCACTAACTGCCACACAGATATTCATTATGCACAATTCGATAAAAATGGAAAAAATGACTGTGAACGTTGCCACACCTATAATAACTGGATCCCTGAAAAATTCAGTCATGATGAATCCAGGTTCAAACTTGACGGGCAACATAAAAATCTGGCATGCAGTGAATGCCATAAACTCAATTATTATTTTGAGAGACCATATGTAGTATTTAAATTCGATGATATCTCATGCGAAAGTTGTCATTAACAATTGGATTATTTTTATCTGCGTGCATCTTATTTGCTCAACAAAATCCCCATGGCAATGAATTTAAAATCAATTGCACAAATTGCCATACAACAGAAGGATGGAAATTTTCTAATGAAAATATTTCCTTTGATCACGACTCAACCAGGTTTAAACTTGAAGGACAACACAAATATACAGATTGCAGAAATTGTCATACAACCCTTATATTTTCCAATGCTAAAACAAATTGCATTGATTGCCATCGTGATATGCATAATAATACGGTCGGACTTGATTGTTCCCGTTGTCATAATTCAGGTTCATGGTTAATTCAAAATGTAACAGAGATCCATCAAAATATAGGGTTCCCTTTACTTGGTGCTCATAATACTGCTTACTGTTCAGACTGTCATGTTTCCGTTTCAGATATTGAATTCCAGCCTCTTAGTGTGGAATGTATTGCCTGCCACCTGAGTGATTATCAGTCGGCAGAAAATCCCAGTCATATTCAGGCAGGAATCTCAACTGATTGTATTGAATGCCATAAATTTGAATCATTTCAATGGAGCGCCGGCGGATTCAATCACGATTTTTTTCCATTGACAAAAGGACATGCCACAGACAATTGCCGGG
Source organism: Bacteroidales bacterium (assembly GCA_012522835.1). GTDB lineage: Bacteria > Bacteroidota > Bacteroidia > Bacteroidales > Prolixibacteraceae > JAAYJR01. The sequence continues at coordinate 14,152 of JAAYJR010000600.1, read as the reverse complement.
CATGCCATATCTCAGACATTTTTGAGACCCTTGATACTGATTGCTACACCTGCCATAAACAAGATTTTACATCAGCTACAAATCCCTCGCACCAAAGTCCGGGATTTTCAACATCCTGCCTGGATTGCCATACCACTGAGGCAAATTGGGAACCTGCAAAATTCGATATTCATGACACCTACTTCTTCCCGGTATTTTCAGGAGAACATCGTGGTAAATGGGATGAATGTTCCGATTGTCACCCCCAACCGGCAAATTACGGAATCTTTGAATGCACTGTCTGCCACGAACATAACCGGTCTGAAATGGATAACAAACACCATGAAGTCAGTGGTTATATTTATAACAGTATAAACTGTCTGATATGCCATCCAAATGGTGATGAAAATGATTAGAACAGATCTTATAACCATTAAATTTTTCTTTCTCATTTATTTAATAATGGGAATTAATGCATTTTCAGTTGCTCAGCAACCGGTAAATTTAAAAGTAGGTAATGTCTCTTATATAACAGGAGACAATATATATGTCAAATTTAATTCTACTGAAGGTGTTGAAACAGGCGATACATTATTCATACAAAAAAACGAGGAACTGATTCCGGTTTTGACAGTACTTCAAAAATCCTCAATTTCTTGTCTTTGCAATAAAATAGCAGATACAGACTTTAAGATTTCAAATAAAATTACAGCTATTATCACAAAAAAATCTGATGAGATCAGGACAGAGATGGAACACAGGGAATCAGCAGACAGAGAAATTCATGAGGAGGTATTGACATCTCCGGAGGAAAACGGAAAGATCAAGGATATTAAACTAAAGTCTGAACAGAAAATTTCAGGTATGCTCTCTCTCTCCTCATATTCAACATTTGTAAATTTACCTTCTGAAAATAACAACCGTCAACGCTATACATTTTCACTTGATGCTTCTGACATCTCAGGATCAAATTTTTCATTCGAGACATACACCCTTCTTAAACAAAAGTTTAATAAAACAAATTCTGAGGGAGCTGTCTTTGATTATTCACTTAAAATATACAATTTAGCTTTAAAGTATCAATTAACTGAATCTTCATCAATTTGGGCAGGACGAAAAATTAATCCGAATATTGCTAATGTCGGAGCTATAGACGGCATCCAATACCAACATAATTTCCGGACTATTTTTGCTGGTGTGGCAGTAGGTTCACGTCCGGACTATAGAAATTACGGGTATAATTTTGACTTGCTGGAGTATGGAGGATATCTGGGATTCAATAAAAAAACAAAAAATGGTTTCATCAAGTCGTCATTGGGTATTTTCGAACATCTCAATAATTTTAAAACAGACCGGAGATTTATCTATCTTCAACATACAAATTCTATAATAAACAATCTGAGTATCTTCTCTTCACTTGAACTGGATTTATATGAATTAGAAAATAATAAAGCCCGTAATAAACTGAGCTTGACCAGTTTTTATCTCTCATCCCGATATACTTTCTCCCGTCGATTATCACTATCTGCATCTTACGACAACCGAAAAAATGTAATTTACTACGAAACATTCCGTAATTATGCTGATGAGATTATGCAGCGAGCCAGCCGCCAGGGGTTCCGTATAAGAATTAATTACAGACCTGTAAATCCTGTAAATTTCGGATTAACTGCAGGCCATCGGACAGAAAATAATGAATCAAAAGCCACCAATACTATCACTGGCACCATAACATACTCAAACGTACCCGTTATTCTATCAAATTTGAGTCTTTCTGCTAATGTTATGGAGACTAACTATTTAGACGGAACTATATATGGAATCAGGTTATTGAAAAATTTTCTCAGAGATAAAATGCAGGGTGTGGCTCAATACCGTTATGTGAATTTTAACTACATTAAATCTGATGCCCTGCTTCAACAAAATATTATAGAAGTTGACCTGACATACCATCCAAACAAGAAATGGTACTTTTCAATCGATTGTGAGGAGATTTTACAGGACAGGGAATATTATACCCGACTGTATCTCAATCTAAGAAGAAATTTTTAGATAATCAATAGAAAAAGCCTTCTCGCTGCGCTCGTATTGGCCTTTTTCTGTTGATAATTCAGGCTTGCCGGATTTACCTCAGGGTGAATCCTTTGGGGGGAGGAAACTAAATCAAAAAGACTTCTCGCTGCGCTCGTATTGGCCTTTTTCTATCTGAAAAATCTTTAAGCAAGCTTAAATTTTTCAGATAGAAAAAGGCCTGCACTAACGTGCAAGGCTTTTTGATTTGTCGGGGTAGCCGGATTTGAACCGACGACCTCGTCGTCCCGAACGACGCGCGCTACCGGGCTGCGCTATACCCCGTTTTAAACACCGTAGCATTAGCGAAGGTGTTTATATTACCTTCAGTCCTTTTTCAAAAACCGCTGCAAATTTAAACTTTTTTTGTTAAACCGGAATAACAGATCATAAAAAGCATAATCATTTTAGAATTATAATAAATCTATATGTTTACCTCACTCTTTTCAATTGTATAATATTAATAAAATATTCAAACATTAGTTCAATATTCTTTTTTTGACACAAACTTTATTACTAAATTTGCATCATTAATAATTTTTTTAAGATATAAAAAATGAATATAGTAATAACTGCATCAGGTAATAGTCTGGAATCTAAATTTGACATGAGATTTGGCAGATGTACATGGTTCTGTGTATACAACTCAGTAGATAAAACTACAGAATTTTTCGAAAATGAAAATAAAAATATCAATGGAGGGGCTGGCACAAAATCAGCAGCTAAGGTGGCAGAATTAGGAGCAAAAAGAGTGATCTCAGGAGATTTCGGTCCTAAGGCTAAGTCCTTGCTTGAAAAATTTAATATACAAATGATAGTCCTGGATGACGATGATCTGAGTGTAGAGAATATTGTAGATAATCTTAAAGAATTATAATATTGAAATTATTCCTGTCGTTATCATTACCAAATAATTATTATAAATAAAAAATTCAAGTTTATGAAACGTATAGCAGTCCCAATAAATGAAAATGGAATTCTACATTCACATTTCGGACATTGTAAATATTTTGCATTAATTGATGTTGAAGAAAATAAAATCTCATCTCATGAAATTGTTGAACCCCCTGCTCATGAACCCGGAGTATTACCCAAATGGCTTGCCCAAAAAGGTGTAACAGATGTGCTTACCGGAGGAATAGGAAACCGGGCCATACAAAATTTTAACCAGCAAAATATAAATGTCTTTGCAGGAGCTCCTACCCTTCCCTCACAAGAGCTTGTGACCGGCTTTATTGATAAATCTCTCACATTTACATCAAACTGCTGTGACCACTGATAAATATGAAGATAGCTGTAGCTAGTGGAAAAGGAGGAACCGGGAAAACAACAGTGTCGGTAAACCTTTATTACTTCATTGCGAAATTCTGGAATCAAAATGTTCAATTGGTTGATTGTGACGTAGAAGAACCTAATGACGCATTTTTTTTTATAAACCGGAAGCTTGAAAGAAGTAAAAGTGTATTTCAAATGATTCCGGAAATCGATACTGATAAATGTACTTTTTGTAAAAAATGTGCGGAGTGGTGTGAGTTCAATTCAATTACAATAGTGCCAAATTTGAAATTTGCAGAGGTGAATGCCAGCCTCTGTCATTCCTGTGGAGCATGTATTGCTGCATGTGACTTTGGAGCTATCCGCGAAAAAGAAATACCCCTGGGCGTGATCTCTTCATTTGACACCGGTATTGGAAAAGGAATGACTGAAGGACGTCTTGAGGTGGGATCTGCAATGCAGACAATGCTCATAAAAAAATTAAAGAAGGAGGTAACTGAAAAGGATTGTATTACAATTCTTGATGCCCCGCCCGGAACAAGTTGCCCTGTGGTAGAAACAGTCTCTGAATCAGACTTTGTTATCCTTGTCAGTGAACCAACTCCATTCGGGTTGCATGACCTCAAAATTACAGTTGACTTGTTGAATCAATTAGATATACCGTTCGGCGTGATAATAAATAAGGCTGGTTTGGGTTCAGATGAAGTTTATAGCTTCCTGAATGAAAAAAAAATAGAATTACTGGGTGTGATACCTTTCAGGAGAGAATATGCCGGATTATACTCCTCTGGTAAAATTTTAGATAATATCTCCAAGGATACTGAAAATATTTATATCGAAATTATTAAAAAGATTAAAAGCAGGGTATGAGAGAAATTACTATTCTCAGCGGGAAAGGAGGTGCCGGCAAAACAACAGTGGCTGCCGCAATTGCTTCATTAGCAGGTAATGCAATATTCTGTGATAATGATGTTGATGCTGCTGACCTGCATTTGATACTAAATCCTGAAATAAAAGAGGAGTACCGGTTCGACAGCGGCACAATAGCTCAAATTGATCCCGGGGTTTGTACTAATTGCGGTTTATGCGCAGAGTATTGCAGGTTCGATGCTATACATTATGATCCGTCGGGCCAGTTATATATTAATCCATTCCAATGTGAAGGGTGCCGACTGTGCGAACGTATTTGTCCTGTCCAGGCAATAACATCTCATACAAACACTAACAATAGCTGGTATATTTCAGATACCCGGTTTGGGACTTTGGTGCATGCTAAAATGGGGCCTGGTGAGGAAAATTCAGGAAAATTGGTGACGTGTATCAGGGAAAAAGCAAAACAGTTAGCTACAGAAAAGGGTGCAGATTTTATTATAAGTGACGGATCACCGGGAATTGGCTGTCCGGTTATTGCTTCGGTAACAGGCACTGACGTTGTACTACTGGTCATTGAGCCATCCCTGACAGGTATCCATGATGCGGAAAGATTATATAAACTGGTCAGGTCATTTAATATCACAACCTTTGCCCTGATAAATAAATTCGACATAAATGAGGAAATTACAGAACAGGCAGAATCCTTTTTAAAAACTAACGACATCCCTCTTGTTGGTAAGATTCCTTTCGATACGAAATTCGTTGAATCAATGGTGGAAGGTAAAACCATTTTTGAATATACCCCCGGTTCAGACCTCTGCAAAATATTTGAAAAGGCATGGAGAATTATGTCCTAAATCCAAAAAAGAGATAAAAAATCATTGCATAAAACGAGCATCCAAATTAAAATCGGGACAGGCTATATGATGCCTTTGAAAATTATTTTAATCATATGAAAATCTACATTCTCACAGAAAATATCGCAGGCGGCAAGTTTCAGGCAGAACACGGACTATCTTATCTCATTGAATCAGAAGATAAAAAGATACTATTTGACACCGGCCATTCTGATATCTTCCTTAAAAACGCAGAACTACTCGGCATAGATATTGAAAAGGAAGTGGACACTGTAGTATTAAGTCACGGCCACTGGGATCATGGTGATGGCCTGAAATATCTCGACAATAAAAAACTTATAACCCATCCCGGATCATTTATCAGACGATTTAGAAAAAAAGACCTGTCACCAATCGGCCTGTCACTATCGAAAACGAAACTTTTAAATAAATTTCAAATAGAGGCAACAGCTGATCCGTTAATGATTACAAAAAACCTCTATTTCCTGGGAGAGATTCCCCGGTTGAATAATTTTGAGTCACAGACCACCACATTTACCGATGATTTCAGAAATGACGACTTTGTAACAGATGATTCCGCACTTGCAGCTATCGGGAGCAATGAAATTATCGTTATTACCGGCTGCTCACATTCAGGTATTTGCAACATAACAGAACATGCAAAAAAGGTGACAGGAGTAGATAAAGTAAAAGCCGTTATAGGCGGGTTTCATTTAAAATACGATGATGAACAGACACAAAAAACAATCAATTACATGAAAGAAAACGGTATTGATTTGGTATATCCTTCACACTGTACTGAGTTACCTGCTTTGTCGGCTTTTTATAATGTCTTTCATAACCAGGCTGTTAAAACAGGTATGATTTTTAATTTTTAATACCTGGAAAATATTATTTTATCATGTCAAAATAAATTCATCCCTGTCGTTTAATACAGGAAATTTCTTGCGAAAATCTATCAACTGCTGGTATGATATCTCAAATATTCTAATCTGTTCACTATCACCATAAAATTCAGTATAGCCTTTTGGATCAACCAAAACCGAATCTCCTTTATAAGTAAATCCCGATCCGTCCTGCCCCACTCTGTTAACCCCAATACACCAGGATTGATTTTCAACTGCCCTGGCCGGGAGAAGGGTTTTCCAGGCCTGATGCCTCGACGACGGCCAGTTAGCCATATAGATCAACAGATCATAATCTTCACAGTTCCGGCTCCACACCGGGAACCTCAGGTCATAGCATATCAGCGGACAAATACGCCAGCCTTTATAATTAACTATCAGTTTTTTGTTACCGGGGGAGTAATGGTGATCTTCGCCATTCATTGTGAAGAGATGCTTTTTATCATAATATTCCACAGTTCCGTCAGGTGTGACCCAAAGACAACGGTTAAATATTTTACCATTCTCTTCTATTATGAGACTGCCGGTAACAGCACAATTGTGATTTGAGGAAACATTTTTCATCCACTTCACTGATTCACCGTCCATCCCTTCTTTTACCTGTTCAGGTTCCATCGTAAATCCGGTTGCAAACATCTCCGGAAGGATTACCAGGTCAGGATTTCCGGAAACTTTAATCATTCCGGTATACCTCTTTAAATTCTCCGATGGCTTTTCCCAGATTATATCTGACTGTATAACTGCAATTTTCAGATTATTCATAATCATAAAAGTTAACTTCAAATTCAAATAACCAAAGAATGATTATCTTTATTCTTTGTAAAGTTAACTGTAAAAATCGAATTATTATGAATCAACCTAAAAGGCTGATAATATTTTCAGGCCCCTCTTGTGTTGGGAAAAGCCCTTTGGCCAAGGCCCTGGCAAAATTTTATCCCGGACTGCATTCCCAATCGAAACCTCTTGTACTTTACAACAGCCGTCAGCCTCGTCCCGGAGAAACGGATGGTATAGATTACCACTTCAGGAAACGGGATGAAATAGAAAAACTCCAGATTGACAACCGTTTCATTGTGATGGATGTTAGAGGTGACCTTCAGGCGGTTGACATGGATCAATTATCTATGTCTCTCAGGACAAATGATATTTTTTTTGAAGGAAATCCCTTTGTTGGAAAGTTATTATTGACACATGCACTTCCGGATGAAATACAAAAACTGGGTATTTTTATGTCGCCGGTCTCAAGGGATGAAATTTTATATTTAAGATCAGTAAAGCCTTCTGTGTCAATACCTGATATAATTACTGATATTATGAGAAGAAAATTAATACGCCGCACGCGATTACAGAAAGGCGAGCTTTCATACAGTGATCTTCAGAACATTGAAAAACGGGCAAAAAGTGCGTATTCAGAATTACAGGATGCTCATAATTTCCAATTTGTTATACCCAACCATGACGGTGAAGACAGTGATAACTGGAGTGCTTTTTATTACCCCCTGGGGGATGCAAGAAAGGCCTTATTAACTTTTGCTGCGCTTTTAGAAGGCAAAAAAGGCATTATTGAGGAGACTTGGGAACAGAATCTGTTATTTTAATGATTTTACATTTTGTCTCTCTCTGTCAATTATCCAAAAGCTTTTTCATGGCTTCCATCAGGACACTTTCAACTTCAGGCAACATCTTTGTAACCCTTATTTCATAACCTCCCTGTGGAAATGCCTCAGCTGTAGGGATATATCCCGGATCACCGTCACCATAAGCGGCCATGGTTACAAAAAGGTCAGATTTCATTCTTTGAGCGGCAAGCTGGTATTCAACAAATAATTCGCCCGGCATAAACAGAATGCGCCCCCTTTCAATAGCCATACATTGCAGATCGGTTGAATAACCTGCCTTATACCTGACTGCAAATTCATTTTCCTTTGAAGTGTCGATTGGTAAAACGACAGGTTCAGTGTACCACCCGACCGAAGCAGCGTCTACCGGATATTTTTCTGTAGCGTCCCACGCCCTCTTCATTCCATCAGCAAGCCTTCGGGCAAGGATCAGCCTGTTCTCGTGTGAACCGTCATTATACTTACCTGCCCCAATATTACCGGCTGCTCCGTTAAAGTGAACATGAAGGGCATCCGGAACTTCAAGTTGCCTGAAAAAACGGGCTATCCCCGGAAAATCAGGATTAGGTATCCCTGTCCTGTAATAGCTTTGCGGATGTGTGGCATAAAAACTCATTACTGCCAGCGGAACATTTTCATTCCAAAAACTGATAAGGGATACCTTCGGATCAATAACACCTTCAGGTTCTGCACGCAGGGCGGAATCCCGGCATGTTGTAAAACGTGTTGCTATTACCTTTCCGTCAGCCCCAAGCGGCCTCCGGTTAGAGGCAACTTTATAAACTTCGGCCTTACCAAATCCTATGTCTGTCACCGGATACGAATTTTTCACAGAGTTGATCACAGCCATTTCCAAACGATGTATCACAGCAAGAACAAAATCATCCTGAAGATTACCTCTTGGTGCATCATGCTGATGCACAGTATGCACAGCTACACGGTCGGTTGTTGTCCCTGCAGCTGATGCCAAAGCTCTTCTGAATTCGCTATGGCAACCATTGTATAACCCTATCCAGTCCAGTGCAACAATAACAATTGGCTCTTCCAGCCCCGTCAGTACAATGCCTTTTGCACGCAATCCCATTTCCCACGAATTAACCATGGGATCATAGGCAAGATCGTGACCTACAGGTGGTGTCACATCAATATCAAATGTTCCTAACTGCAAACGTTGCTTTTCTGCATTCTCATTTGTACCTTGCACTGTCAAAGTACGAACACACAGAAAAACAAACAATAAAAAAATTGAAAATTTGAAATCCATAATTCTTTGGCTTTTGATATACAATATTATACTATTTTTTATATATTGTATGCATTAAACTACTTGATTATTAATCAACCATGAAAAAATTACATTCCCATACGATTAGTTTTTGTCAGAATTGTAATTATTCCCTCAGATTTGCACAGATAATAAATTTTCACCTGATAGCGATGGTGATAATATTTTTTATAATTCCAAAGCCGGCTTTATATGCCCAGGAACTGGATGTACCCTATGTGCCCACTCCCTCAATAGTAGTAGAGAAAATGCTCGACCTTGCAGAGTTAAAACCCGGTGATTACCTTATAGACCTTGGTTCGGGCGACGGACGTATTGTGATCGCTGCTGCAAAACGGGGCGCAATGGCTCATGGTATTGATATTGACCCCCAGCGTATTGCAGAAGCAAATAATAATGCCAGGGAAGCAGGAGTTGACAATAAGGTAATATTCGTTGAAAGTGACATTTTCAGTGCAGATTTCAGCCGGGCCGATGTAGTTACAATGTACCTGCTTCACTCGGTAAATGTGAAATTGAGGCCCTTCATGCTGGAGAAGCTAAGGCCGGGTACACGGATAATTTCACATGATTTTGATATGGATGACTGGGCATATGATGAGTATTTATATCTTGATGAAAGCAGTATTTATAAATGGATTGTCCCGGCAAAAGTAAAAGGTAAATGGAGTTGGAATAACGGGAATAAGTCATTCACAATGATAATAAATCAGGAGTTCCAAAAAATCAGGATCATCCTGACCTCAGATGGTGATAATTTAATTGTATACAGCAGTTTGCTGTCGGGCGACAAAATTACAATTACTGCAGAAAATCCATCCAATGGTGAACATTACCTTTTCAACGGACGCGTAAACGGTAAAGAAATAGTTGGTACTGTCCAGATTCGAAATGGCAGTTCCGGCACTGTAGAAAACTGGAATGCAAATTATATGTAAACCCTAAAATAATATTTTATGACGACACATGATCCCCAATTATCACAAACCTACTCATATCTGGCATTGAGAAAAGCTGTAGGTTTGATTGGAATTTTATTACCCTTCGTACTTATGACCGGACTGATTGTAATTTTCAGGGAGAAAACAGTATTAAGAACTATCAGCCTCTATTATCATTCCCAAATGAGAGATATATTTGTAGGGGCATTATGCTCTATTGCTTTGTTCCTTTTTTTCTATAAAGGGTATTGTAAATGGGATAACATTGCAGCAAACCTGGCTGCATTCTTTGCTCTTGGAATTGCTTTTTTCCCGACTATTCAGGAAGGCCCGCTTGACTGGAAAGCCTGGATTCATTTTATATCAGCATCATTATTCTTTATTACATTATCATGTTTTTCAATTTTTTTGTTTACCAGAAAAAATCCACATCCAACTATAAATAAACTGGCAAGAAATAAAATATATATTTCCTGCGGAGTGGTTATGATAGTATGCCTTATTTCTATTCTTATATTTTTTGTTTTTTTAGAAAAAAATCATCCTGATTCCAGCTTTGTGTTCTGGATTGAATCACTGGCCCTTATAGCTTTTGGAATTTCATGGCTTACAAAAGGTGGCACTATTTTCAGGGACGAAAAAAAATTAAGAATAAATTTATTCTCTGATAAAAAGAAATATTTTTTTTCGTAAATTGTATAGGCTTATTGAAAAAGCCAGGTTTTAAAAATAGGTTTTTAGCCGGATTTTTAAATAAATTTCACCATTAATCATTCTCCGGATGTATTTCTGTTTCCCAATTTTACCGGTAGATTAGTTCTTTTATATTTTCAATGTATTTCAATAATTAAAATTTTTCAAAATGGCAAATCTGCTGATTGATTTTAAGTTGAACTCTGCTACAGTAGCAAATCCTGATGGTACACTAAGTACAAATTTCACGGGCACCACCGTTGTGCCCGGGCCTGGCGATACCATCATTGGGAACCTCCCGTCCGCCCTCGACCTGGGGGCTGCAGGTAAAGCAAACTGCAATATTTCCACAATTGTACCCAACATGAAACAATTTTGTATTCATGTTGTATTCAATGCCAAAGGGCCGGTTAATGCCCGACAGAATCTGGTCGAATCAAACATGTTTCCTTTCTCAATCTATCTTGCAAAAGGAAGTACTGTTAACAATTGCAACCTGGTTACAAGTGTAAAACCAAAAAATCACAATTGGAACGGCCCTGATACGTTGTTCAAAAAAGTGCTTAACCTAAATAAATGGTATACAGCATCGTTGGTATATGACTATGACACCGCAGCTCTTTTTCTGGACGGAGAATTGGTCTCTGTCCATGCCTTCCCTGAAGGAAGTATAGAAAAACTAACAGGTAATAAATTATTTTTCGGTACCTGGGTCGATGGTGCAAGAGACCATTTTAACGGCAAAATGGCAGCTTTTCAGCTATATGATGGTATTCCTGCAGATTTTGAAAATCTTTTGGATGAACAAAGAAACCATGCAGAATGGTTTATCACATATAAAAGCGAGGCATTCAAAAAGAGCTTCAATATTGGAGAACGTACAAAAGCTGTTGAATATATCTCCTCAACAGGTACCCATATTCAATATTATGCAAATTGTGCAATAATGTACCATTTCAGCTTAGGTACAGCATTCGAAATGCACGGATCTATCTATGCTAAATACAAAGCTATGCTCAACTCAAAAACTCTGGGTTATCTTGTTTGTGATGAATCAAATACAACAAAAGCAGGAGGCAAAAAGAGTTTGTTCTCAAAGGGAGGTATTTACTGGTCATCCGGCACAGGAGCCCATCCTGTATTCGACAAGATCTATTCTGAATACGAAAACCTGGGCGAATCAAAAATTTGGGGTTTCCCTATTAAAGACCAGAAATCAATCACCAGTGGTTTTGAACAGGAATTTCAAAATTGCAGATTCTATTATAAAAATGGAGATGCAAAAGCACATGAAGTACATGGTTCTATACTGACTAAATATCTTTCAATTGGAGCCTACACACAATGGGGCTTTCCTCAGACAAACGAAAGTGATGTAAAAAGAGATGCAACCATTATTGGAAAATTTTCACAGTTTGAAGGCTGTACTATCTTCTGGAGTAATAATACAGGTGCATTCGAGGTACACGGAGATATCCGGAAAAAGTATCTGGACATGAAGGGCCCGTTAAGTGATCTTGGTTTCCCAACTTCTGACGAGTCAGATATTCCTAATTATGCAGGTGCCGGAAAGGCCAATACCTTTCAAAAAGGCAGTATATTATGGTATGGTAATTTCAATTCAATCAAAATTGCCCGTCCTTATAAATTATATATCGGCAGAATTGATTCGAAAGAATCTGAAGGTTTCGGAAGGGGACAAAATGACCTGTACATCAAAAAGATAAAGGTAACTGAAGGTTCTACAGTCCTTTATGAAGCCAGAAGGCCCTCTTCCGGTGATTGGGGTGGTAAAAATGTTGTAAATGTCAATTTTACTATTCCAAATATAATCACACCTAACAGACTGAATATAAAAGTCAAATTCTACCTCGATATCTGGGAAAGCGATGCGCCTACCAATGCTGATGATCATATGGGTTCTTATGAAAAAGTTCTGGAGGCAGCTAACGCATGGGGACTTAGAGACAATGAAGGAGTCTATAATGTTGCTTTCGGCAAAATACGCTCACTTACCTGGGCAGTTAAACCACAGGTCAATATCAGCACTCTTTCGGAGACAGAAAAATGGTGGGGTGTCAGCAACAGAGGCACTAATCCTGTCACATACCGGCAATACGCCAGTGCTTTTAAAGGTGTAGACAGTGATACAGAATGGTGGGATGTAACCGATTGGATAGAGAGAGCTTATTATGAGGGTGCTATTAAAGGTATTGCCAAAGGAGGCAACTGTTTTGGCATGTCGGTTGAAGGAATTTACGCGCGCAAATGCCGAAGCTTGTTCAGCCTTCCTGTTAACAGGTTCACTGACTGGAATGTTGTTGCTAACGAATTTAACATAAAACAAACATACCAGGCCGGTGCCGATCCTATCTGGTGGTTCCTCGGACAGTTCCTGTCGGGTAACACCCACGATCCGGTCGACGTATTCAACCGGACACTCAATGAATTCAACCGGGGCAATCATCCTGTTTTATGTGTAGCACAGAATTATGACTTTTCGGGTAAGCCCCACGCTATTCTTCCTGTCGCATGGGACAAAAGCACAAAACCATGGAAAATTACAATCTGTGATCCTAATGCGCCAGGCCAGCTGAAAACACTCCTTGTTAACCCGGACAGCAATACTTTTTCCTACACAGGTACTTCGAGCTACTCAGGAGGTGAATGGTCCGGAGGAAGATTACACTATATGCCTTATTCAATTCTGGATGACCGTCAGCGGTTACCAATCTGGGACCTGATATTGCTGCTGCTTGCAGGAACAATCCTTATCCTCGCTGATGATGGAGATACAGTATCAATAACTGATGCTGATGGCCAGGATCTGAATGGTTCAGGGGCCAGGGCCAGAGAATTACTGAAGAATAATATTCAGCCTTCAGAATTCTTTATAAGCTACAATGGATACGACAGCGCTTTGAGACCGGGCCAAATATTTGTCAGGAGAGAATTATCGGTTCAAACGGGTGTAACATCTTCGATATCGTCCATAATAAACAGGCCTGTAGTCAACAGAATGGCATCAACCCGGATTGCTTCCCTGCACAATTTAATTTCGGGAGATAAAACTGCTACTAAGATCATCGAAGGGCGATCACCCCAGCATATCCTGAACGACAGTAAATCAGTTTCAAAACTAAACCGGGCAGTGATAGCAGAGTTGCATAAGTTAGCTAATGCCAATTCTAAACGCAACTTTATCCATACCATAAAAGGTAATAAGAACGGGACACTGAATTATATGGTAAAAAGCGGACTTAACCTCTTTAATGTAGAAACAGCTGTAAATAGTAATGAAACTCATAAATTAGAGGTAAATGATCTTGGCTCCAATTTCATGACACTGAAAATGAACTCAGCCCGTGTTAAAAATATCAATCTGAATATTCAGAATCAGATTGGTGTGGGAGGTGATTTTACACTGATGAAAATCCAGAACTTTCCCGTCGGCCCTGCCAATAAACTTGAAGTAAACATTAAGCAGGGAATCGGTGGTGTAGAAATTTTAAATAATGGACCGCAGTTTAACCTGAATGTAACCATGTCATCGAAAATAAACAAGGTATCTTCACAGAAAACATTCACAGTACCTGTAGAAAAAGGAGTCAGGTTAATGCCTGCAAGCTTTTTAACTGAAAAAGAGCTTACAGTT
>JAAYJR010000552.1 GCA_012522835.1 Bacteroidales bacterium | reverse complement strand
TTGCAATATCTTTAGGTGTGATCACCTTCTGGTTGAATAATTTGTTTTCCGGATTCACATAAATAAGCATCTCCTCGTAAAAAACCGGCTTCTCAATTATTTTTTCCTCCTTCAGCGGTGTAACCAAAATACCTACATCTATAAGGTCTTTGTTTAGATTGATGACAATATTTTCAGTAGTCTGTTCAACTATTTTTATTTGTATATTGGGATATTTCTTTTTGTATTTTCCAATAAACAGGGGTAAAAGATATGGTGCCAGGGTGGGGATGATGCCAATTCGTAATTGTCCTGAAACCTGGTTTTTATGGTCTTTTATTATATTTATAACTTCTTCTGCCTCATTTACGACCACTTTCGCCTGATCGATAATTCTCCGCCCTACATCTGTCGGAATAAGAGGTTGAATACTTCTGTCGTAAATGATTGTCTCCAGATCCTCTTCAAGCTTTTTTATTTGCATTGAAAGTGTAGGCTGAGTTATGGAACAAGCCTCAGCAGCCCTGCCAAAATGGCGGTATGTATCAACAGCAATAATATATTCTAATTGTGTCAGTGTTACCATAATTAGTTGATTTTTGGATTAAAAGTACAAAAAAATCAATGTATTAATAAAAATGGTGTCTGAATATATCGCTTATTATCAATTATCTCCTGAAGATACACATTGCAATATTAAACTGAATTTAACGTTCAACAGCATAGGTTACAAATTCGGGAGTTTTTATAACTATCCTGATTTTTGCTCTTAAAAATTAAATAGTAATTTTGTCTAAAACTACAAAAGATGAAGCGTACGTTTTATATATCACTGTTTGTGCTTTTTGCGACTATCCTGATTACTTCCTGTGGTCCTTCTGATGAAGACCGGGCAGGACTTAAGCTGAGCCATGCAAGGGCACTTCTGGAAAAGAATGATACAGTTGCCGCTCTGTTGCACCTTGACAGTATTCCTGAATTATTCCCAAAAGCTGTTTATGCTGTTAATGCTGCAAAGAATCTGGTGAGCGAGATTGAGTTTGACCTGCTTCATAAAAAAGAGGCAGAATTAGATTCGCTGCAGGTAAAAATTACTGACCTGGAAAAACCTTTCGATAAAGAGAAGACTCCTTACGACAGGTACACACAATATATTCATAAAAGACAAAATTTTCAGAGGTCATGGGACAGGTCATATATTAAGGTGCAGCTGGATGAGAGGGGCGACCTCTGGTTAAGCAGCAATTACCACGGAGAACAATGGCTTAACCATACCGGACTGAGGGTTTATGATCAGGGGGATGATGCCAAAACAGAAGAAATACCTGTCGGTGATCCTGACAATCACCGCAGTGATTTTATGGAAGCCAAATGGGAGAAGGTAACATACCGTAACGGCAAAGACAATGGAGTTATGGACTTTATTGCCAATAATGCCGACCGCAGGCTCAAGGCTGTTTTCCTGGGAGACCGCTATCACTACATAATTCTGGAAACATATGATAAGCAGGCTGTAATAGATGCCCTTGCCCTCTCGGAAGCGCTGAAGAAAAAGAAGAAGCTGGAGGATGAAATAAAAGATTTGCAGAAAAAGCTTGATATCAAATGATCTTGTCTATTTCCCGGGGAGGAATGGCCAGGACTGACTTATTCCCGTTCACCACAACAGGCCTTTGAAGCAGCCTTGGATTTTCTGCAAGCACTTTAATCCATTCATCATCCGAAAGTTCAAGGTCCTTATAAATTTCCCTGTACTCCTTTTCCTGGGTGCGGACAAAGTCAAAGGGTTTTTTACCTGATTTATATATAATGTCTCTTAACTCTTCTTCGGAGAGGCCCTCGTTCAGGTACTTTTTTATCTCAAGCTCATATCCCTTTTTTTCAAGATATCTCAATCCTTCACGACTCTGTAAGCAATGGGGGTTATGATATATCTTCATTACAATCTGGTGCCTGCTTTTTATATAATTATAATAATCTTCCTGAGCACGGTATTTGATTTCCCTGTTCCTGTTATTATACTGATTTGTCAGGTATGGATCGAGGATCCTGGCTTTAGTATTATCTTTCAACTGGATTTTCAGTAACTCTTTCAACTCCTCTTTGATGTTTCCATCGTAAACGGGACAGGCAACTTCAATTCTGCGGTTCAGGTTTCGCGGCATCCAGTCGGCCGATGAGATATACATTTTTTCATCACCTCCGTTACCAAATAAAAATATGCGTGAATGCTCAAGGTATTTATCAACAATACTTATTGCTGTAATATTTTTCAGGTACTTTTTATCATCCAGCTGCAATCCCATTATCCCCCTTACTATCAGATCTGTATTAACTCCTGCACGGGCAGCTTTATATATCTGTTTCATCATGCAGGGATCTATCAGGCTGTTCATCTTTAAGATCATCCAGGCTTTTTTCCCCTGTTTCGCAAGTTCAATTTCATGCTCAATATGGGCCGCGAAAAAGTCGCGCATATAAAAAGGGCTTACTATTAAATGCTTATAGCGATGGTGTTTGTAGTTCTGCCTGAAAAAATTAAAAAT
>JAAYJR010000314.1 GCA_012522835.1 Bacteroidales bacterium | reverse complement strand
TATCATTTTGCTGCCGTGGTTAATGCCAATTATCATAAGGTTAAAGCGTCTGACCGGATCAGGAGCAGCGGTTATCAGCAGGACCGGCTTGAGGGAGGGGTATTGATTAATATTCAATCACAACCGTCAGACCGCCTTAAAGGATTTGCCCTTATGCGTTCGGAATTTTATGACAATCAGGTTATTTATTTTATTCCTGCTGCCGGAATTGAGTGGCAGGTTTTCAGAGGCCTTCCAATATGTATGCTGGTTAATGCCGGCAGAAATTATCATAAACCGGCCCTGAATGATCTCTACTGGTTCCCCGGTGGAAATCCTGAGCTGCTTCCGGAAGATGGTTACTCGGGCGACATAACCCTGTCGGGTGATTTTGATTTGGGAAAAGTATCCTTTAAGAATGAGATAACTTCATATGTTTCGAAAATAAATAACTGGATAATCTGGCAGCCGGCATCAAATGGCGCTTACTATCAGGAGGCAGGAAATGTGAAAAATGTTCTTTCGAAAGGTATTGAATATCAGTTTTCTGCTGTCGTTGACTGGAACAGGATAAGTTTCAGGTCAGGGGGAAATTATGCCTATACCCATACTGCCAATGTGGATGCAATGCATTCGGCCGACAGGTCAAGGGGCAAGCAGCTGGTTTATATACCTAAACATAAAGGGAATTTTTTTATTAGCGCCGGATGGCAAAAATTTACAGTAAGATACGACCTTAATGCTGTTGGGAAAAGATATACTAAATCAAGTAATCAGGAATCTGACTTTGAAAAAGTACTGAATCCTTATATGCTTGGAAAAATAACGATTGATAAGCAGACAGATTTGAATAAATTCAGGCTGAATTTTAAGTTCACTGCAGAAAACCTTTTCGATGTAAATTATCAGAATATTTTATGGAGGCCGATGCCGGGAAGGTTTTATGGTATTTCGATTGGAATAAAATATAATGGGAGGCTGAAGCAATCCGTCGGCTAAAGCTGACGGCAATGGATAGGGCACCGGTGTTGCTGATATGGTAGTTTGTGGTTCATTGCTTTATCCCTTGCCGTTCGCTTGAGCGAACGGATGCTGTTAATAGCAGGGTTTGAGTTTATTAGCAGCGCCTTCTCATCCGTCGGCTGAAGCCGACGGCAATGGATAAGGCCTGGATGTAGCAGCCTGCCTGTTCAGAGCTTATCCATTGCCGTTCGCTTGAGCGAACGGTTTAATAAATTTTATGAAGATGAAGAATTTATTGAAGATTTTGATTTTTTTACTGTTTCTATCCTCCTGTTCTGAGGAACCAGTGGAGGCTGTTTTTAATGACCTTGATACCACAAGCGGCGTATTTATTGCATGTGAGGGAAATTTCATGTACGGAAATGGTTCTTTATCTTTCTACAACGATAAAAAGAAGATAGTAACAAATCAGCTGTTTTATGCGGTAAATAATGTGCCATTGGGTGATGTGGTGCAATCAGTCACCTTTTTTAACGATAACCTCTATATTGTCGTAAACAATTCGGGCAAGGTATATGTGGCTGATGCCAGGTCAGTTGATTTCAGGGGGGTCATCTCAGGACTGACATCTCCCCGCAATGTGCATTTTGTAAATTCTGGAAAGGCCTATATCTCCGATCTATATGCGGATAATCTTATAATTTTTAATCCTTCTACCTTCGAAAAAACAGGCACAATAAATCTGCAAGGCCATACATCTGAAAAAATGATACAAATTGGCCGGTTCGTTTATATTTCGTCCTGGTCGTTTGATAAATATATTTTGGTTGTTGATACCGAAACAGACTCATTGGTATCAAAAATTGAGGTCCCTTATCAGCCGAAAGATTTGGTAGCTGACAAGTCAGATAAGCTATGGGTGCTTTCCGACGGAGGATTTGATAATTCTTCCGAAGTACCCAGGGAACCATCGCTTAGCAGAATTGATCCCCAAACCCTTACCATTGAACAGATATTCAGGTTTGAGAAAAGTATGTGGCCTTCATCATTGAATATTAATGGTGCAGGAGATACATTGTATTTCATTAACGGGGGAGTATACAAAATGGCAGTTACTGACCGCAATTTGCCGTCATCTCCCTTTATCAGTAATGAAAGCGGACAGTTTTACAGTATGTCAGTAAATCCGCAGAACGGAGAGGTTTACATTGCAGATGCCATTGACTATTCACAAAATGCTTTGATCATGCGTTATTCAACATCAGGTAAACTTACAGACTCATTTAAGGCAGGGATAAATCCATCAGATTTTTTATTCAGATAATATAAAATCGACAATCTATATATTTTCTTGCTTATAATTCCATGATTTTTTCATAAATTGTTAGTGTGAACTTAAATGAAAAATCTGATCTGATAAATTCACTGCTTTATGACCTGAGAGCAGAGTATTTAATTGCCGGAATGCTGATTAACGGTATTTCCCTAAAGGATATTGTGGTTTCATTTGACGGAATACTAAAACGTAAGTGGTCAGCCGATATAAGTTATGCTGAAGTTGAGAAATATGAAAACGGAGAAGAAGCACTAAACATACATCTGAACAGAACAGGTATTTATGATGTATTGCCTGAAGCGCTGTTTCATGAATTCTTTGATAACCGCAACGCCACAGGAGAAGATATGGCAAAGGAGTCTATGAAATTAAAAGCGGTTGAGAAGGATGCAAGACTTTTTTTCAGGCCGTTCGAAAACGAGATATTTTTACACAGTGTTTTTATCGCTCTTAACGAGAGTAAGGAATTTAAGAGTCTCCACTCCGGATTGCTGAACGGATTAATCTCTGATTTTTGGAAAACAGAAAATATCCCCTCCGAATATGTCGTAAAATTGTGTAAATATTTGCCGTTAGCTCATAAAATAGTCGGTGACTATGAATTGACAGCTCAGTGTCTTGAAAGCATATTGGATGAAAGTGTGAATATCAGGTTGTCGCGTGAAGAAGATATAAAGGAAGATATAAAAGATGATCAATACCCCGATTCAGTAAATATGGCACTTGGAAATGTCAAATTGGGGTATGATATGATACCGGGAAGGAGAGTGACTGGTTTTATTGGTAAATTAATTGTAATTATCGGTCCTGTCATGCATACTGACATAGCAGATTTTTTTGATGAAGGCAGAGCGGGATTGTTTTTAAAAAGCTTTTACAGTTATTTTATTCCGGTAGAGCTTGATGTGGAAACAAAAATAGTGACCGAAGATAGCAGGAGAAATTTTAATCTTGGTATGGGTGAAGAGAAAGAAAATTCATATCTTGGATATAATACTGTCCTATAAGAGCTGTATATATAATTTAAAATCAATATCTTAATTATGCCGGCAAAATTAAAATACTTCAATGTTAACTGGGAAAACGGAATGAATATCAATAAAGAGCATTTTATCCAGCAGGAGAATGTTTTTATTGAGGGTATAAAAGATGCCAGAGCGGTTTTTTTGAATTCAACAAATTATGGTTTGTTTCCTGTCGACAGGCAGTCAGAAAGTTCAGTCAAGACCATTTTAAAAATTGACAATCAGAACTTTTTAAGGATTAAAATATTGTACTGCAGCGCTGTAACAGAGGGCGGGATCAGGATAGAGATCAGGGAAGACTTTCAGATGCAGGAGCTTAGCATTGATCTCACAGGAGAATTGAATTCAGCTGAAAACGGAAATGGTGGCGATTATTTTGTACTTCTGTCGGCCGACCCCTTTGAAAAGCAGGTTTATGGTGATCTTAACACAGAAGAGGACCCACCCAGGTATCCCTTTACCGTACCTTCATATAAGGTAACTGTTATCCCTGAAAAAAGAATATCTGAGGATATAAGCCATCCCGATTCATTATTTATTGGCAAGTTGAAAATAGAGCAGGGGGCCCTGACTGTTTACGACGATTATATACCCCCTTGTATGACTGTCAGCAGTCATTCGGGACTTATTAATTTCAATGATCTGACAGATAAGTTTTTTAGTCAGCTTGAGATTAATTTATTAAGCATTATCAGGAAAATCAAAGAAAAAAATCAGGATACAAGCCTGGCACAATCAGTTTTGTCACTTTCTGAACACCTTTTGAATTATGTATCAGCTAATCACCTCAGGTTACGGTGGGAGATGCCCTGGCTGTCGCCTGTTCATCTGTTTACCTATATTGCTAATGCAGCATGCGTCATTCGTAATGCAATTGATTCTAATGCCTCATCAGATAAAGAGGAGATGCTGAATTATTTTACAAACTGGTCAGAGCTTAAACAGGGTGACTTTGAGAAACTACTTGTTTATTGCATAAGTTTTAAATATAAACATTACGATATCCTTTTCAGTATTGAGCAGTTCACAGGTTTTATACAGATAATTGCCCTTTTGTTTGATAAGCTTGAATCGCTTGCCTATATCGGAAAGAAGAAGGATACTAATATTTTTGTTAAAGAGCAGACTACTAAAAGGAGCTTCCTGGCAGATTAAAATATAAAGCACATTATTATGCCTGATTATTTAGATATTCCTTTATCAATGAAAGAGATAATAAATCAAAAAGATCTGTCCAGGGTTGATTTGATGAGGTCAGTTCATAATATGATCCATTTAATAACCATGACCTCTTATAATGAGGTTAAACATGATCCCTCTTTCGGTACTGAAATATCTAATTATGATTTTGAAAATATTTATAACACCCATTATTTAAAAGATGAATTGGAGAGGTCTATTCTTAATTCTGTCAGGAATAATGAGAAGAGGCTTGTTAATGTTAATATTTTCCTGCAAATTGACCAGGTGGAATTTACAAACAAGGTAAAATACAGGAGGGTTAAGACACAGATAAAAATGGTCATTGAGGGAGTTATAGATAAAACCAATGAACCGTTCAGGCATACTGAGACTTTTTTTATAGGACCACTATCATATTAAGTATGCCTGATAAATACAGATATTATTAGAAAATTGTTAATATGCCAATTGAAACAGTTGAATCGATAAAGGGGAGGATGATCCGTAATGCATCAAGGATGTGGGGTTATCGTGATGTCCAGGATATAAATTCATTCGATCCTGTTTTAGGATTGATAATCGGGGCACTGGCTGAGGAATTGTAAAATATTTCAGAAGCAATAGGCAAAGCAGATGCCAGGATAGTTGAGAAATTGCTCGAATTACTTTTTTCACAGAATGTTTTTACACACATACCTGCTCATGCTGTATGTACTGCCATCCCTGTCCAGCCAAGAGCAGAAATTAATGAACTGTATCAGTTTTATTTTAGCAAGGAGATTGATAGTGAGAAAAGGGGAGAAGGAATGCCTGATAAAAAAAATATCTATTTCACGCCTACCTCAAAAAATGTTCTTTTAAACGGTGAAATTAAATATCTTTTGGCCGGGAAACATCTATTTGAAATAAACGGCAGATTAAGAGAAATAGTTGGTGAAGCCCCTGCAAGTGTTCCCCGCAGTAATTCTGTGCTCAATATCGGCATCTTGCTTAATCCGCTGACAGACTTGCTTGACGGCCTCTCCCTCTTTTTTTCTTTCCGGAATCACCAGGCAGAGGATCGTTTTTATCATGCTCTTAGTAATGCGAAATTTACGATCAATGGGAAAACTGTAGAATTTGAAAACAGAATAGGAACCGATGTAAACGGAACTAAAACTTTGCTTGATGACCTGGTGAAAAAGGAGAGTGATATATCATACAGAGCCTCACTTTTTATTAATGATATTTACAGGAAGAGGTTTATGACACTCTCTGATGGAAATTACCGGCTTAAGGATTTTGTTAATGATTTTAAAGTGACAGGACCTTTGCAGGAATATTTTTATGAAAAGAATCCTGAAGTATTTAGTAAAGATATTTTATGGCTTGAAATAGATCTTGGCTTGCCATTCTCTTTTTCTGATTTGAATGACCTGGTTGTTACACTGAACTGTTTCCCGGTAGTTAACAGGGAGTTAAACGAATATACCCACTCAGTGGTTAAGGGTGCAAATGTAATCCCTCTATATACAGACGATCTGTTTTTTGATGTCAGAAGGGTATCAGACAGTAGTGAAAGAACATACAAACCACGTATTTCAGCTGACAGAGAAAGTGAAAATGAGAATTCTTATTTAGTGAGACAGGGAGGGATTGCCAGGTTTGACTCCCGGGATGCACGAGAATCCATTAAAAATCTCATGGGACTTGTAAGAGATGAGGCTGCTGCATTTGCCATTAAGGGTACCGATCTGATATCTTACGAATTAAAACAGCTGGATCAGATTATAGCACGTTTGCAGCAAAGAATAGATACAAACGGTGCGGAGCATGACCTTAACTCATATCTTATACTTGAGTCAGGCAATGAATATGATAAGATTAATGTTCAGTACTGGACGATTTCAGGTGAACTGGCTAATAATATAAGACAGGGATCAGCATTGTCAGTATACAGAGGTGTTGATGTTCGTGACAAATCTGTCGTGTTAATGACACAAACAACCGGCGGCAGACAAAAACTTTCCGGCGAAGATAAACTGAATTCTTTGCGCAGGTCTTTACTTTCAAAAGGCAGGGTGGTCACAGCAGAAGATATAAAAGCATTATGTCTCGAGCTGTTTGGCAACAACATAACAAAGGTTGAAGTTAAAAAAGGTATTGATATTATCCATCAGGCCGGAAAAGGTATGGTTCGTACTATTGATATTCATATTTTTTTGAAAGACAAGAGTGAAATAGCATCAGATGAAGTATATCAAAAAACTGAAATCTTAAAACTAAAGTTGAAAAGAGAATCAGTTAACCTGTTGCCATACAGGATTATGATTTCATGATTTTTCGGATTTTCGGTAATGAATAACAACTTAAAAATTATTAGTAAATGAGGACACAGATTAAATATTTTATTATTTGCCTGTTCTTATCGATGACAGGAATTTATGCAAGTTCTCAGGAAAATTTTGCAGTTAATATCTCCAAAAGCGTTTCTGAAGGGGAGAAGCTAATAATTACATATGATATTGCTGAAACATCAGGCGCTAATTCATTTAGCGTTATCATGCTGGTTACATCCGACGGAAAGCAGATAAAGGCCTCTGCTGCCTACGGAGATATTGGTTCAAATGTCAGTCCGGGTAAAGAGAAAGCAATTGTCTGGTATTTTAAAGATGATTTTGACGGAGATGTTTCCAGTATAAAAGTTGATGTATTTGCATATAAAGAAAATGAACCACAGGCTATATTTCAGATAGTCGCGACAGGTAATAACGGATATGCCCCCAGTGAGGTTGTTTTTCTGAATAAATCGACTTTCGCTAATGAGTACAGGTGGGATTTTGGTGACCCCTCCTCCGGAGCCGGGAATATCTCTTATGAGAAAGATCCTAAGCACACATATCAAAAAGGTGGAATTTATTCCATTTCCCTGGTTGCAAGAAATACTCAGTTAAATATGGAAAACACCTATTATCAGAGTATAGAAATAAAAACACACGATCAGGTTGCTGCAGATTTCACTATAGAAGGAAATAACCAGAAGCCAAAATCTAAAGTCAATTTTATTAATAAATCTGTTAATGCAGATAATTACAGATGGAATTTTGGAGATCCCGGATCCGGGAAAAAAAACAGCTCTGCCAAAGAACATGACACCCATAAATATAAATCGGAAGGTATTTATAAAGTAGAGTTGATTGTAAGGAATAATTTCAGCGGACTCTCCGATACAGTTGTGAAGGAGGTAACTGTCGGACAGGTTGCTACTGCCAAAGCAGCATTCATCTACACCAGGTCAGCCGAAACAGCACCATCTACAGTTGTTTTTAAAAACACTTCAGAAAATGCCGACCGGTATGAATGGGATTTTGGAGACCCTGACTCCGGGAATAAAAACAAATCGGAAGATGCAGACCCTGCTCATGTTTATTCTAAACCCGGAAAATATAAGGTTGAGCTTTCTGCCTGGAGTGGCAGCAATAAAAAAGCAGGCAAATATTCAGAGACAATTACAATTGCAGAGTTACCAAAGCCTCCTGAAGCCGGTTTCAGTACACAAAATAATAATGTATTGGGACCTGCCACAATTATATTTAAAAATAAATCTGTTAATGCAGAGGAATATTTATGGGATTTTGGTGATCCTGAATCAGGGGAGGAGAATGCTTCCAGCAGGGAAAATCCAACCCATACTTACAGGAAAGAGGGCAGATATACCGTGACCCTGACTGCTTCATCCCCGGGATTCAGTGTAAAGAGTAGTGCTACAGATGTTGTGGTGATCCTGGGATCATCAAAACCCACTGAAAGCCCTGTTGAAAAAACTGCTGAGGTGACACCTGAAAAACCGGTTGAGCAACCAGTTGTTAAACCCTCAGAAACTCCTGTTAAAGAGCCGGCCGTCACAGTCCCGGTTAAAGAGCCGGTTATTTTACCGCCGGTTGCAGGATTCGAACTGGTTTTAAATAGTGATTTTGTCCCTGCAAGGGCAGAATTTAAGAACCTTTCAGCAAATGCTGATTCATACAAATGGAATTTTGGTGATTTCGATTCAGACAGAAATGAGTCGGTCGAAAATGCTCCAAGTCACAGTTATACAGTTCCCGGTAATTATATTATTACTCTGGAAGCAATAAATAGCAAAACCGGAAAGGTCCATAAAGTTTCAAAAGAGATTAGTTTAAAAAGTAATTTCAGTACTTTTCTCAGGTCAGATGAATTTAAAGGAGATTATACCAGCGCTAATTCGTTGGTTCAGATATCAGATAATGAATATATTGTTCTTTTAAAGTCAAAAGGAAAGGGATCCTCCGTCATCAAAGTTGATAATCAGGGTAAAATAACAGATCAAAAAAAGCTGGATTACGATGTTTATAATATTGTTAACCTGGAGAGTAAAAATGATTTGATGATGACCGGTTTAGATGAGTCAGGGAAGCTTATGGTACAAAGTATTAATTCCGGTTTACGCACTGGTACCAGTGTGGTTTTTCAGCTGGAAAAAAATTATTCTGCAGGTTCTGCTTTTCCAAAACTGGCTTTCAGTAAGGCAAACGAAGTCGGAGTGATTGCCAACACATTGAATGACAGGTATCCGATTGATATTTTGTTTCAGAAGACCGATAAGTCGGGGAGAATAATTACCCTGGCAGACCGTACTTTTAAATATGTAGGGACGAAGCTGGCGACTGATATATTACCAACTATGGATGGCGGATTTGCACTTACAGGTTACTGGCAGGAGAATGAGAAATCACCCAAAATGATCCTTTTCGGGAAAATTGATCGTAAGGGGCATGGCGAGATGCATTTAATCCGGTCACAGCAAAATGTTATAGGGTGCGATATTGAGGAATCCTACCAGGGAGGGTATGCTGTTTTGCGTGCTAAAGAGAGTGAGGAAAACAGTGAAATTTTTGAGGTAAGTTTTATTCTGATCGCTGCCAATGGCGGGCCAACAGACTGTGCAAATATGTTGCCCTGTTCAATTAAAAAGGACGATGTACTGAAAAACAGGCCGGTATTGATAAAGACCGCTGACGGATATCTGGCAGCCAGCCACAGGTTTAACGGATTGGATTATGATATTGCACTTTTTTGGATAGACAGGACAGGAGAGGTATTAATCAGATATGTGGATATTACTCTGCCGGGTGACCAGTTTGTGAATGACCTGCTTCAGACAACAGACGGTGGTTTTTTAATTTCGGGTGAACAGAGGGTCAGGAATGATCAGAAAGCTTTTGTTATCAAAACTGATCCTTTCGGTAAGTTAAACTGAGAGGGCATTTTAGCGGCCTCTGATCTTTTCTATTTCCTGTTTAAGTGCCCTGTTTTCAAGGTTACATTGTCTTAACTTCTGCATTGCATCCTTAAGGTC
>JAAYJR010000281.1 GCA_012522835.1 Bacteroidales bacterium | reverse complement strand
GGCTACCAATGATTAAGCGTGGGTCAAGTTTTTGACTGGTTGGCAATAAAATAGGTTCGTTAAATACGGTTTTCGGTGCTGCAGAACGCATGGCTTTTTGAAATGGAATAAATGCCACAGCAATTGCACCCATCATGACAAAGGCCAGACTGGCATCCCAGTCACCAAACAGATCCAGGAAATCCAGCACTTTTTCCGGATTGGACATGCCCGAAACCATCAGTCCGACAGAAAAAAGAGCACCAAAAATAAAAGCTAAAATATTTTTCATTTTAAAATGCTCCAGTCACGTGACGAACAATATAAACAGTGACAAAACCAGCAAACATGAAACTCATGGTAGCCACGATGGAACGTTTAGACAAACGGCTCATCCCACAGATCCCATGACCACTGGTACAACCTGAACCTAAGCGGGTACCAAAGCCGACCAAGAGACCTGCAATGATCATCATCAGCGGACTCGCATTCAATTCAATTTCTGGCTGAACAAACAGTCCATAGATAAATGGCACCGTGATTAAGCCCGCCATGAACCAGATCGCAGGTGTTTTAAACATCGTTTTAGGATTCAGCACCTGTCCGATTAAGCCACTGATGCCTGCGATACGACCATGCACATACAGGTAACCAACGACCGATACACCGAGCATCAAACCGCCGAGAAAAGCAATCAGGAAATCATGCATAGCGAGTCTACTTAAATTTACAATATATTTATTTATAATATATAATATATATTATTAATCAAGCACTCTGTGATATTCTTTCATAAATGATTTTTAACTATGCAGGACTGAAGGACATCGTAATGAATACTGGAATTAATCAGGCTAAAATTGATTTTTCGGAAGTCGATATAGTCACAAACTACTTAAAAGTCTTATCAAATCCTGACCGCCTAAAAATTCTATGTGTCTTGGTAGAAGGCGAACTCAATGTACAGAAAATTGAGGAAAGCACTGATATTCATCAACCAACACTGTCCCAACAACTGACCGTACTGCGTAAAAATAATATGGTCAGTACACGTCGTGAAGGTAAGCAAATTTTCTATCAAGTATCTGACCCCAGAATCCTGACGATTATGCAAACCCTGCATAAGTTATATTGTGCTGCTTAAGCCTGTCTTTTCACTCTAACTTGTACCATCGAGTGACTCTAACAAACTCATTAATCTTCAAGATTTGACCTCAATATTCCTGGTCAAATCGGCTAAAGATAATGGCAATACAATCTATACAGCATTACCATTACTTTATTTATACGACAGTTGAAAATATGAACCTGATGACTTTATAAAGTTTTTCATCATTTAACGAAATATGTAAAATCTCATATCCACTTGGCTGTGTTGCATGAACATTTAAAAATTAAAGTTCCCCTAAGTTACTCAAATTTAAGTGGCAACTTGGGTATGAGGTCGGCCTAATTCAGTGAATCTATTCAACACGGCTATACGTGCATGAATTTCATTGACCTTACTTTGAAAACTTCTTGCAGTAAGTCTGTCCCTGAGAAGCACTGCTTCGCAAGGGTCAGGTCGATCAGCACTAAAATTCCGTTTCACTAAATCACCTGCCCGTTTTTGATCATCTCGGCTGCGGGTATTTGTTTGTTCTTACCACGCCAAACACCTTGTAT
>JAAYJR010000182.1 GCA_012522835.1 Bacteroidales bacterium | reverse complement strand
CCTTGGCTGGTGTTATTCCTAATGACTGGATTGCTAGGCTGGTAGGCGGAAACTCTGTATTTTCTAATATTTTTGCGTCCGTTGTTGGGGCATTTATGTATTTTGCAACACTCACTGAAGTGCCGATTTTGCAAGGACTGATTGGTGCCGGTATGGGTAAAGGTCCCGCTTTGGCTCTGCTGCTGGCTGGCCCTTCACTTTCATTACCAAACATGCTGGTTATCCGTGGAGTGATCGGAACCCAAAAAACTTTGGTGTATGTGCTATTGGTGGTTGTTATGGCGACTATTTCAGGACTGATTTATGGTTCGTTATTTTAATAATATAATAATATTTTCAATTAAGTAAAAATGGACAGACGAAAAGCAATGAAAATAACTACGGGTGCTTTTGCCTTGGGTGGCGTAGGACTTTTTACACTTACGAATGTTTTTAAACCTGAAAAAAAACCTGATGTCTTACCTCAGAAACTGCAATTTAATCCAGAGGAAAACAAGTGGAATTTTTTTACATTAGATCCTGTTATTACTGCCCAGCTGGCATATGATTATTATAACGAGGGAAGTTGTATGTTTGCTACCATAAAAAGTATTATTTCTCAACTGGTGAAAAAAATCGGGGAACCTTACACATCATTTCCGGTTAACATGTTTAAATACGGACATGGAGGCATTGGAGGTTATGGGTCAGTGTGCGGTGCGTTAAACGGTGCAGCAGCGATTATCGGATTGCTTATTCCCGATAAAAAAGTACAGGACAATATGATAAATGATATTTTTCAATGGTATGAAAAAGAATCATTTCCACAATTTAATCCTGTTAATCCTAAATTGGATTTTACACCTTCTGCAAGTATATCGAATTCGGTTTTATGTCATGCTTCTAATACTAACTGGAGTAAAGCTTCGGGATATACTGTAAGCAGTAACGAGAGAAAAGAACGATGCCGCCGTTTAACAGCCGATGTGGCGCAAAAAGTTGCTGCTTCCCTTAATGAGATTTTTACCAATGTTTATGTAACAAATTCTGTCAGCAATGACGAGGCAACTACATGTATGGCATGCCATGGAAATGAGGGAAAAATCAAAAATACATCTGTTAAAATGAGTTGTACTTCATGCCATTCAGAATCTGTAGGACACCATGTTTTTGCAGATGTACATTATAAATTTATGAAGGAACAGTTATAAAAATCATTGCAATACCCTTGTCAGATTAATTGACAGAACCCCGGAGATAAAAAAAATAAAAATTTTATTATAAATATTTGCAAGTTAGTAAATATTAACTAACTTTGTTGTCAGTTTAACAGCATAATTAGTTGATAACTGTATAAATTTAGTTAGTTTATGTTAATTAACATGAGAGCAAATGGATTCAACAACTGAAGAAAAAATTATGGCCGGCAGCAGAAGGATAATTGCCGGTTCAGGAACCGGAGGAATTATTTTGACCATACTTTTTGTCATGCTCATTTTTCTAAACGTTTCAAATGCCCAACCGGTAAGGGTCGGGATAGTTACAGATGCCTCAGGAAATGAGTTTGAATTGCTTGTCCAGCAGGTAAAGACGGAAATTGAGGTTTTAGCCAATGCAGGAGATGGCGCCGTTTTTAAAGAATTAAGCGCAAACTGGCAGTCAGAAAAAATCAGGGGTAATTTGCAGGCAGTTCTGGATGACCCGGAAGTGGATATTGTTGTTACACTCGGATTTTTATCCTCGGAAGCTGCGTCGCTATTGTCCCGGTATCCCAAACCGGTAATAGCAGCTACTCTATTAGACCAGGAATTTCAAAACTTGCCGGTACGTACTGATTGGAGTTCAGGGGTGCACAATTTTTCATGGATTGAATCGCTAATCCGGTTGAAAAAAGATTTGCACTCTTTTTCCCGGCTTTTTGAATTCAGCAACCTTGCAGTTATCATTCCCCGGGAGCTCTATTCTGAATTTCCTGCACTGACGACTTACTTAAAAGATAGTGAGTATGAGTTTGATATAACTTTTCTTCCGGTTGAAAAAAATGAGAATCCGATGGAACGTTTGTCTGCCGGTACCGACGCGATTATGGTTTTTCCGTTAATTCAGCACTCTCTTGCTGCAACAGGGGAAATTTTATCTTCTCTTAATGAACAGGGCATCCCCTCATTGGCTGTAAACGGATCTGATTACCTGGAGCTGGGCGCTACTATTACTTTCACGCCGAAATTTACTTTTCAGCAGACAGCCCGTCAGGTTGCAGTCAGGGTCATAAAAGCTTACGAAGGTACCGACCTGGCTGATATCTCAATGCTTACCGACGAAGTGGAACGCACCACAATAATTAATATGGAAAGTCTGCAACTGATAAAAAAATTTCCACAATGGGAAGACCTTGAAAATGCAGTTCTGCTTAACGTAACTAAAATTCCGGGAGAGCAGATGACTTTGCATCAGGCTATTGCCTCGGCATTGGAGAATAATCTGAAGGGAAAGATAACAAGCCGGGATTTATTGATGGCACATAAAGATGTCCGCATTGCTAAAGCGAATGTTTTGCCGCAGGTGGAAGTTTCAGGAACTGGTGTTCAACTGAGTGAAAACCTTGTTGAATCCTCCATGGGACAGAGAGGTGAATTTACTATCACAGGCTCTGTGTCACTGCGTCAGGTAATCTATTCAGAAGCGGCATATGCAAATATTGCCCTTAAAAAGCTGGTGGCTGAAAATACAAAATACAGCAACATGCAGACAACGCTTGATATTGTGCTCGAAGTTTCACAGGCATATATTTCTTTGCTTTTTGCAAAAAGTAACCTTCAAATAAAAAATGAAAATGTGTATGCCACCCGCCAAAACCTGAAACTCGCACAAGCCAGAGAGAAAAGCGGTGAAGGTGCGGTCTCAGATATCAATCGCTGGACAAGTGAACTAAGTCTCAGTCAAATGGATTTCAATGATGCAGAAGCCGGGTACAAGTCGGCTATGTACCGTTTAAACGAACTCCTTAACCTGCCTGTAGGTAATACTATTGCCACACCTGATTCTGCTGATATCGGTGAAATTATTGTGCTTCATCAGCATATTCTGGATTCTTATTTCAGTAATCCGGAATTGACAGAGAAATACTCCGGGTTTCTTGTTAATGAGATGATGGCTCACTCCCCTGAGTTGCTGCAATTAAACACTGCAGGAGAAATGATTGACAGGAAAAAGACAATGCAACTCAGACAAATGTATTTGCCGGAGGTGGCACTCATTGGAAGTGCCGACCAGGCGTTTGTGAGGGAGGGAGTAATCCGTAATCCGCAACTTCCGGTACCAGCCCCGCCCGACGACATAACCTGGAATCTGGGCCTGAGGGTAAGCATTCCTGTTTTTGAAGGTGGACGGAAAAGAGATGAAGTACAGCGGGCAACCATCGAACAGGATAAAATTGCCTGGCAAAAAGAAGACCTGATTAATAAAATGGAAGCAGGTATACGCACCAATGTTCAATTTCTGCAGGCTTCTTACAGGGAACTTGAACTGTCGGAAAAGGCAGCACATGCTGCCGGAGATAATTTTAAAACAATTCAGGATGCCTACTCTCAGGGAATGGTTGACGTTGCTCAGCTAATTGATGCGCAAAGTGTGATGATCCGGACCAGGCAAAAGGCTCTTGTTTCGCGCTATCAGTATGTCCTGGATTATATAAAAACTGAGCGGCTGCAGGGGAAATTCTCTTTTTTGGACGACGAAAATGAGAAGTCTCTCTATGCCGGCAGGTTATTGAATTTTTTAACTGAAGGAGAATAAAAATGAGAACAAAAATCCAATATGTCCTTTTAGGTGCTCTGCTTCTGTCAGGTTGCAGAGGAAAAGATGTTAAGGAAGAAGCAGTACGGCCGGTTTTTTCCCGGGAAGTAGGAAACACCATTACTCAAAATGTACGCTCCTTTTCGGGTGTGATCCAATCTGCCACCGAGGCAAAACTGAGTTTCAAAGTTGCCGGTATGATAAAGAATGTGGTTGTTGACATGGGCGATACGGTAAGAAAAGGAGCTGTTATAGCCCGACTGGATGATACCGACTACCGGATTGGTTACAACAAAGCCAAGGCTTCCCTGAAAAGTGCAGAAGCTCAGATGGCTGCGGCTAAATCAGCATTTTTACGTATCGAAAACCTTTACGTTAACAACAACGCTTCACTGAGTGATTACGAAAAAGTGAAATTACAGTTTGAATCAGCTAAAATCATGGTGGAAACAGTCCGCTCACAAGTTGATGCTGCACAAAATCAACTGGATTACACTGTTTTGAAAGCGCCTTTTGATGGCGTAGTCTCATCGACAATGGTTAAAGAAAATGAAATGGCAGGAGCAGGCCATCCCGTTGTTGTTTTTTCTTCTGCCAATATGTTAGAGGTAAAAACAGCTGTTCCCGAGAATATCATTGGACAAATAAACCGTGGAACTGACGTAACAGTGAGATTCAATACATTTCCTGAAGAGACATTCAGGGGAATAATTACAGAAGTGAGTCCGGGCATACCCAATGCCTCTGCCTTTCCGGTTATTATCAGTTTGGCTGAAACAACTACGCAACTGGCTCCGGGAATGACGTGTACCATAGAGATTCCCCTTAAATATGAAGGAAATCCGGAAGGCAGGATAGTAATTGCTACCGATGCTGTGGGTCACGACCAGTCAGGCGATTTTGTGTTTGTAGCTGCTAAAAGCAATGAAAATGACATTTATATCGCTGAAAAAAGAAATGTTACTCTTGGTGAACTAAGAACGGAGGGATATGAAATTGTAAAGGGACTGAACAGAAACGAGATAGTGATAACGGCAGGACTGAGTTTTCTGTATGATGGCAGGAAGGTCAGGCTTCTTGAAAAAGAGCAAAGAAATTTTAACCATCATTGATTGACAATTGTCAGTTTGTAGCAATTACAAAATTACTGACCTGTAAATAACCAGGTAGTATTGTTGTTGACTGAAAATTAAAATTATAATCAGATGAATCTTACAAAAGTAACACTAAATAACAGCCGTATTACACTCATTGCCATCCTGGTGGTGGCTGTTATCGGGATAGGCAACTATTTTAAAATGGAACGTGACAGCATGCCGCCTTATACGGTTCGTATTGCCAGTGTTGTTACTCAATTCCCGGGAGCCGATCCTCAAAAGGTGGAGGCTCTGGTAACTGAACCTCTTGAAGAGGTGATTCGCGAAATGGCTGAGGTAAAAACTATTACGAGTGAATCACGTCCGGGACTTTCGGTTATCACGGTGGAGCTTATTACAGCGGTAGGTGGAAAAGAGTTGCAGTCGGTCTGGACCAGACTTAGAAATAAAATAGAAGATTTTAAACCAGTAATGCCACAAGGTGTTTTCGGTCCGGTAGTAAAAGATGAAGACATCGGAACTGTGTTTGGTATAATCCTGGGCGTCACCGGTGACGGAGTTTCATACAGCATCCTGGAGGACTACGCTAAAGAGGTGCGTGACGAACTTCTGCTGCTGCGCGATGTTGCCAAAATTAAATACGGAGGTGTGCAGGAGGAGCGTATTTTTATTGAGTTTGACGATAAACAACTGGCGCATTACGGACTTGATATCACAAAACTACGCAACATTATTTCGGCTACAAATATACTTCGTCCGGGAGGTGAAATTAACATGGGCCGCCAGAGAATCGTACTTGAACCTTCCGGCGGTTTTGAAACAATTGACGACCTGCAAAAAATACTTGTTCCGACTTCTGCAGGCGTTTCGGTTTATCTTGATGACATTACTACCCGTATTTATCGCGATTATATAACACCGCGCGAAAAGATGGTGAAAATCAATGGTAAACCTGCTATTGCATTGTTTATTTCATTGAAAGACGGCGCTAATATTGTCAGGCTGGGGGAGGATGTGGACAAAGCACTGCCCCGTATAAACAGCAACCTGCCACTGGGGGTCGAAGTGGTTCGTTCGGCGTCGCAGGACCAGGTGGTGCACGGACAGGTTAACGACTTCCTGGTAAACCTGATGCAAAGTATTCTCATTGTTTTAGCAGTAATGCTCCTGTTCCTGGGGTTTCGCACAGGGTCGCTGGTGGCAGCGCTTATACCCATGGTTATACTTACTTCTTTCTTTTTACTGGGATTACTCAACCTGGGATTCAACAAAGTTTCACTGGCAGCACTCATTATTTCACTGGGACTCCTGGTTGATAATGGCATAGTCATTTCAGAATCTATATTGGTCAATATGAAACGTGGATTAAGTGCATTTGAAGCCAGTGTCTACTCAGGCAAAGTTTTGATTGTTCCACTACTTATCTCATCACTAACCACTTCTGCAGCTTTTCTGCCTTTTGCCTTGGCCCGTACTCCTATGGGTGAAATTTCCTCTCAGTTATTTTGGGTCGTCAGCTCAACCCTGCTGGCTTCCTGGTTTCTTGCCTTTACTTTTATTCCGCTACTGGCGGTGATGATTGTCAAGGTGAAGACCGGAAAAAAAGAGAGTAAAAAAAATATTATCGACAGCAGTATGGAGAAGGTTAACCTGTGGTATAACCGGCTGCTTTTCCGGGTTTTAAAAAAACCCTGGCTTTTCCTTGGGTTTATCCTGGCTTTGTTCATCCTGGCACTGTCGCTGGTGCAGTTTTTACCTTTTAAACTGGTTCCTGACAGCGACAGGAATCTGGTTACGGTGGATATCAAATTTCCTTCAGGCACGCAGATTGAATACACTGAAAAGGCTGTTAATGATATTGGTGATTTTATACAGGAAAATCTTTTGGTAAATACTGATACTGATAAAGACAAACCAGGTGTTTTGGATTTCTCTTCATTTATTGGTGAAGGCCCTGAACCTTACGACCTGGGCTATTTTAAAAATGAAGCTAACTCCAGTTATGCCCATATGTTGCTGAATACTACCGGTGATATGGACAATGATTATATAATTGCCAAAGTAGACAGCTTCTGTTTCAATCATATTCCCGATGCCGACATCAGGGTAAACAGGCTTTCCGGAGCCGGGGCTTCCGGGACACCTGTGGAGATAAGGATATCAGGTAGTGATCCCGAAAAACTGGCCGTGATTGCTGAGAAAGTCAAAGAAAACCTGGTTACTACTG
>JAAYJR010000485.1 GCA_012522835.1 Bacteroidales bacterium | reverse complement strand
TATTTAATACTAAATTGTCAAAATAGAGTATATCAATATCCATTTTCCTGGAGGTATAGATTCCCTCAGTCCGTTTTCGGTTATAAGATTTTTCAATTAACAAAATTTTGGATATCAATGCTTCCGGATTAAGGGTGGTCTCAATTTTTATAACCATATTCCAGAAATTATCCTCAGAATTGAATCCCCATGGAGGAGTTTCATAGACAGAAGAAGTATCTGTGACTTTGCCGAGTTTTTTCTGTATCAGTATGATAGCTTTATGAAAATTATATTTTTTATTTCCAATATTTCCACCGATTCCTAAGTAAACTTCATGCATTAACTTTATATTTGTATATGATTATTAAAGGATAAATTTAATTAAATTATATTATACTCACATGAAAGATTTTTTTAAGTATGTACTGGCAACCATCGTTGGTATTTTTGCTGTATCATTGATAAGTATGATAATGTTTTTTTTCATGGCAGGAATAATGGTTGCAATTTCTGAAAAACAGGGATTTGTCCACGATAATTCTATGCTGTTCATTAACCTTGAGCACTCAATCGTGGACCGTGCACCAAATGATCCTTTTCAAAATATGGAAATTCCAGGATTTGAAAGAATGAAGACCATCGGCCTGGATGAAATACACTCTTCTCTCGAAAAAGCTGTAACAGATGACCGTATTAAGGGAGTCTTTGTTAAACTTTCTGTTATAAACGGGGGAATGGCCTCTGTTGAAGAGATAAGGAATGAGTTGAATGAATTCAGGGAAAAATGTGACAAGCCTGTATATGCATACGGTAATACTTATGATCAGAAAGCTTATTATCTGGCAACTGCGGCCGATAAAATTATAATACATCCTATGGGGTCGGTCGACTTCCGGGGACTCGGCGGTGAAATGATGTTTTTTGTAAATGCTCTTGAGAAAGCAGGTATTGAGATGCAAATTGTCAGGCACGGGAAGTTTAAATCAGCTGTTGAACCCTTCATGCTTGAGAAGATGAGTGACGAAAACAGGGAACAGATGATGACATATATGGGCAGTTTATGGGATCATATGCTGGAGGGTATCTCTAAGAGCAGAAATATTCCGGTTGACAGGTTGAATGAATTAGCTGATCAGGTGCAAACTTTCAGCTGGGGAGAGGATATTGTCAGTGCAGGCCTTGCTGACGAAGCAAAATATAAGGATGAGGTTATTGATGACCTGCGGGAAATTACCGGGATTGAAGGGACAAAAGGTGTTCCTGTAATTAGTGCCGGGAATTATGCCAAGATGCCGTCGAAGGACAAAAAGAAAAAATTAAGCCGAAACAAATTAGCGGTTATTTATGCCAGCGGGGATATTGGCGCTGCAATGGGAGGTGAAGCCATCATCGGTGACGAGTTGGGCAGGGAGATCAGGAAGGTGAGACAGGACAGTAGCTATAAAGCTATTGTGCTGCGGGTCAATTCTCCTGGTGGCAGCCTTTTTGATTCAGAGGTGATCTGGAGAGAGGTGAAACTGGCAGCTGACGAGAAAACCATGGTTGTCTCATTTGGTGATGTGGCCGCTTCAGGTGGTTATTACATCTCCTGTGGAGCAGACCGGATTGTTTCACACCCCAATACTATAACCGGATCAATAGGTATTTTCGGAATGATACCAAATTTCGGAGAGTTGCTGAATGAAAAGTTAGGGATTTCAACAGATGTGGTTAAAACAAACCAAAACTCTGATTTGCTGTCTGTTACCAGGCCAATGACCCAATACGAAAAAGACCTTATGCAGAATTATATTGAGGATGGATATGACGCATTTGTATCGCATGTATCGGAAGGCCGGGGACTGACTAAGGAACAGGTAGATGAGATCGGACAGGGCCGTGTTTGGAGCGGAATAAATGCCAGGGAGTTAAATCT
>JAAYJR010000551.1 GCA_012522835.1 Bacteroidales bacterium | reverse complement strand
GCCGACCTGTCCAAATTACTGGACAAACTGGTGATAAGATATCAGAAAGCTGACAATCCAGAATTCGAAAACCGGCTTGAATTGTTGCGAAACCGTATTGATTCAATAGATTCTGAACTGCTTGAAATACTGGCATCAAGGGTAGAGATAGTAAAACAGATAGGAAAATACAAGAAAGAACATAACGTAACAGCACTACAGATAAACAGATGGAGCCAGTTAATGGAAAGCCGTATTAAACTCGGACAAAAACTTGATCTTAACGAAGCTCTGGTAAAAACATTTTTCCAGCTGATACACGAAGACTCTGTAAGGATGCAGACTGAAATTATGGATTCGGAATAGTTTTGGAAATATTATCAGATACCTTATTGAGAGCCCTTTTAAGGGCTTTTTCAATTTGGTGAAACCCAATTATCTCCTTACCGATATAGATAAAAATGATAACCAGTTTCCTGTCTCCCGTGCTATTATATAAAATGTACTTATTAAGACGATAGGCTTCACGCATTCGCCGTTTCAGCAGGTTTCTTACAACTGCTTTTCTGAAAATTTTCTTACTGACTGCAAATGCCGCCTGAACCGGATAATCACCAGGGTGCTCAGTCACAACAAATAAAACCTTTAATGGATAAACCAAAAAAGAGTTACCGTTTGAAAAAAGTTTATCAAACAATTTTTTGCTGCACAGACGTTCCTTTTTTCTGAAAGTAAATCTGTCCTTTAATTTTTCCGGAATATTTGCCATTAAATTTAATAAAGGTACCTCTTCAGAAGGTACACAACCTTCAAAGATAAATATAATTCTTCTTAGCCGCCTTTATTAACTTTACTAATGTACTGTTCCAAAGCCATTGTCATTGAGGGTGCCTCTGCAGTGGGTGCTCCAATATTCAATTGAAGTCCTGCCTCCTCAACTGCTTTCGCTGTTGAAGGACCAAAACAGGCAATTCGTGTATTATTCTGCTTGAAGTCAGGGAAATTTTGCATAAGCGATTTAATACCGGAAGGACTGAAAAAAACCAGAATGTCGTAATTTACATCTCTCAAATCACTCAGATCACTGCAGACTGTACGATATAGAATGGCTTCTTTGTAATTATATCCACCTTTATCAAGCAGATCAGGGATCTCCTGTTTATGAATATCAGAAACCGGAACAAGAAATTTTTCATCCTTATGTTTCTTCATAACATTGATAAGGTCAGAAAAAGATCCGTTCCCATAAAATATTTTTCTCTTGCGGTAAACAATATACTTCTGTAAGTAATATGCCGTAGCCTCCGAGATACAAAAATATTTCATTGTATCAGGGATTGTAACCCGCAGCTCCTGACTAATACGAAAGAAATGATCAATCGCTGTTCTGCTGGTAAAAATTACTGCAGTATAATCCAGAATATGTATCCTGGTTTTCCTGAACTCTTTTGCTGAAATACCTTCAACCTGTATGAACGGGCGAAAATCTATCTTTACATTATTTTTCTCAGCCAGATCATAATACGGCGATTTCCCGGTAACCGGTTTTGGTTGTGAAACGAGAATACTCTTGATTTTCAAAATACTCTTATTTAAATTACAATGCACCTGCTTATTGACTCAAAATCTTAAAAAGTAAAACCAAGGGCATAAATTCAAGGGTACAAAAGTACAAAAAGAGATAAAATATAGAAAATTGTTTTTTAAATAAAATTAAAATACCTCTATATAATAGCTTTAAGTATAAAAAAGTCAATAAAAATATACCCAGATATACCACTAACCCTGCATTATGGAAAGGAAAAAACATAATTACCAATACAACCGGCAATAAAACCATTCCTGTAACCCTGTTGAAATTATCCATATTAAACAGATATTCATCCATCTCAAAATATAATTCCGTTAACCTGCCGGTAAACTTATACGCCATCTTTTTTAACAGAAAGAATCCTGTGGTAACAACGAAACACCATAAAAACATCTGAATACGATTTCTTGAAAAATTGACGTCGAAATAATTAACAGCCTGAAAAATAAAAACGGGGAAAATAATGTAAAAGAATATATCCAGCCTGTATGCAGCATGCACGGCAGGATAATTTTTTTCACGAAACATCCGTAAGGATGTAGGATAATTGAAGAGGGAGCGGAAAAGATGTTCTAAATATTTGGAATATGAAGTTCTGATTGATGCAAAAATAACCAGTACTATTATTAACAGTCCGATAATCCAGTCACTGTCCTGGTGATAAATTTCCCGCGATGGTAAATGTAATCCTGTATTTTCTCTTTTTACAGATGAAACTACCTCTGTGGCATGTCTGGGTTCAATATAAAAGGAATCACCCACAAGTAACTTTTTTTCTCTCTGCCACCACCAGTATCTTAATTGTGCTGCTGTGGGTCTTATTGATTCTGTTCCGGAATTGGTATCGCTCTTTTCAGGAGTTTCTCTGACTTGAAGGGAATCAAGAGGCAAAGGAGCAAGACGGTTTATCCTTAATTCACCGGTTCCCCCCAAATTAGGATCATGTCTCAAAGGTAATGTCCCTTTTAAAGAATCATTCTGATATGTTATCTCCTCTTTCATTTAAGGTGATTACAAAGATACCAATAGATAAATGAATTAGAAATATTTGATTATCATTAAATATGCCTGGTTTTCCAGGTATATCCTTCAATACTTTTTTTGTCGGACATCAGGAAGCTAAAAATCCAGCCAACTATGAGAGAGGCCACTATCCCTGTGAAGCCGTAAAGAAGAAATGAAATATCAGTAAAATTTTTCACTGCCAGCAAAATGATCAGGCCGCCTGTCACTCCTGCCAGGGCAGCCCTGCCAGTAATAGCCGGGAAAAAAATACCCATTATAAATATAGCCCCCAGTCCGCCCGTTAACAGGCCGAGAAATGTATTAAACTGATCCCACAGTGAAGCAATATTCCAGGTTGCCATGACCAGGGCTGTTAAAATTCCCAAAACTCCTGCTGCAATACCTGACAACCTGGCAAAAAGCATCTCAATTTTTTTATCATAAACTTTTGTTGCTGCCTTATAGAAATCTGAGGTTATCACAGCTGCTACAGAGTTAATATTTGAAGATAGCGTTGACATTGCAGCTGCAAAAATTGCTGCTATGAGTAATCCTGACATACCTGCAGGCATTTGATTTACAATAAATTGAGGAAATACTGAATCAATATTAGGGGTTATCACCGAAAGATTTTCAGGATTGAATGAATAATATGCAAACAGACCTGTTCCAAGCAGAAAGAAAATTACTGTTACAGGTACACTTAAAATACCATTAAGCCATATACTGCGTCCTGTGGCTTTTTCATCCCGTGTTGTCATATATCTTTGAACTACACTCTGGTCACTCGTATAAGAGATCAGCGAGTTAGCCAGTCCCCCGAAAAAAACGACCCAAAACACTGGCTGAGTCAAATCAAATCTGAAATCGAATGTATAAAATTTAGATTGCACTTGAGTGACCTCCAATAATCCCTTTAAACCCCCGTCAACTCCTGAGATCATATAGACAAATGCCGCAAAAGCTCCCCCGACCAAAATAAAACCCTGAATTACATCACCCCAGATCACAGCCTCTATCCCCCCGCTGGTACAATATATTATTGTGACGATCCCCATTATGATGACAGCATTGTAAATGCTGAAACCGGTAACAACATTCAGCGCCAGTGACGGCAAATACAGGACCACAGCAATCCGGCTGATCATAAATAAAACAAACAGGGAAGATGCCAGCCACCTTACCGAACGGTTAAAGCGCTCTTCCAGGTACTGGTAGGCAGTGTCAAGGTTCAATCTGCGGAAAAAAGGCAGGTAGTATTTGATGACAAAAGGAGCAATGATGATAATAGCCATATTAAACATGAACATTCTCCAGTCGGATGCATAGGTTTTTGCCGGAATGGCAATAAAAGTAATTGCGCTCAGTGTGGTCGCAAAAATACTGATTCCTGCTGCCCACCAGGGAATCCGGCCTCCTGCCTTAAAAAAATCTTCAGTGCTGCCCTTCTTTTTCATAAAAAAGAAACCTAAAAGCAACATTGCTGCAAAGTAAAGCCCAAGAACAACATAGTTAATCCACCCAAAAACAGGTTCAACAAAAAATTTCAATTCCCGTATAAACGAAGTACTTACTCCCCGGCTTGTCTCAACACAGGCAATCCATATAGAATTGTTCCATAAAACTGCCGGCGTTTTTGCGCAGGTATTACATTCCATATCCCCTGCATTAAACCAAACATCTGTAATGGTATTATATGCCAGAATCTTTGAATTGTACACAAAATTACCCGTATCTCTCTGATAGTAAAATAAATTTATTGGATTATCAGTCTCTTGTTTATCATGACTGAAGTCATTACTCTCAAAGCCTCCGGCCAACACTATATGGGATGCCCCGACCGGCAATGCAGCTGCATCCGACAGAAATAACTCTTCTGTACCCGGCAAGCGAATATTTTGCAGTTCTTCCCACTCTCCTGCGGATTGCCTGAACCGCAAAACATGAGAATAAGATTCTGCAGTTAACATTCCCGGCTGTTTTACCTGTCCCCCAAAAAGAAAAATGGTAATCTCCTCTCCATCCATCTGAGCTGCTGCCATTGCGTGTGACACAGCATTCGGTAATCCCGGCAATCTCTGCCACCCGGCATTAATATTTACAATATCAAGTGAAAGAAACAGGTTGGTTGTACCATCCGGACTTTCTCCTCCCATAAGGTATACTTTTGATCCAATGACTGCTGAGGCTGTATTCATTAAAGGAACCGGCAGGGAAGGGTATTCAGTCACCCTGACTTCGTCATTTATAAGTGCAACCAAATATACTTTATCACTGATGCCGGCTTGTGTAAGTCCGCCAATACAAAGAACACCTTCCGGCAACTGGACAGATGATCCCTCCGCTATACCGACAGGAAGGTGCCCGGAGGTGCTTTTTAAAGTTAATGATCCTTCAGAATTAAGTTCAAAGAAAAACACGGCATCCGAAAAATTCTCTCTTACCTCTTCACTTTTCAGATCAGAAAAATTGTATCCTCCAGCCAGCATAAACAAATTATTATGCACTCCTGCAAAAGAACCAGAGAGACCGGTGCCTTCCGGTGTTAATCCGTTAAACACCGGTAATGTGTGAATTTGTTCATAAACCCGGTTAATCCGCTCACTTCCCGAAGTAAATCTCAAACCAACCAGAATGAGGATTCCTGTCAAAAAAACAGTTCGAATCCTAAGAAAATAAATTGGATTGAGCAGATTATTACACATAAATGTGATAATATCGATTATTGTATGGTTCCCAGGGTTTTCCAAACCTGCAACAGGCCTCGCGGAACATGGAAACAACCCTTCCATTTTCCACCCTTAAGCTGAAGCAGCACCTCTCCCCTGCGATTCAGATAACCAAACCATTCACCATTGCCCGGGTCCGGGAAACGGGACCAGGTATAGTCATGAACCTTTCTGAACCACTGCAGGCACTCTTCGTTCCCGGTTAGCGTATAACCCTTAATCAGGCTTATAAGCGTTTCGATATGAACCCACCAGAGTTTTTGGTCCCATTCAAGCTGCTGAGGAGGATAACCTTTTACATCAAGGAAATAGAAAATAC
This sequence comes from Bacteroidales bacterium, assembly GCA_012522835.1. GTDB lineage: Bacteria > Bacteroidota > Bacteroidia > Bacteroidales > Prolixibacteraceae > JAAYJR01. The sequence continues at coordinate 354 of JAAYJR010000551.1, read as the reverse complement.
CTCCGTATTGACTATCCCATCCGTAATTGAGAGTGTCCAATACAATTTTCACCGCCTTTTCTGCAAGTTCAGGACGGTTAAGACGTACTGACAGATCCATAATGAACCACATTGCTTCGATAGCATGGCCGGGATTTAGCAGCCGACCCTCGAAAGAGTCCGAAAACTTTCCTTCAGGAGTAACATTTTCCAAAATCAATCCTGAGTCAGGCTGATAAAATACCTCCATTACTTCATTTAGCGCTTCCCAGATTGTTTTTTCTACCAGGTCTGTGGAAAGAAGATGTTCTATTTCAAGGGACAAATTACATATTATCATTGGAAGTGAAAATCCTTTCAACGTACGGGTTCCGG
>JAAYJR010000161.1 GCA_012522835.1 Bacteroidales bacterium | reverse complement strand
GGATTTCATTGATGCTGATGAAGCCCAGCGCATAGGCCTGATAGACTATGTGGTGCCTGATGAGGAATTGATGGATTACACCAAAAAGCTGGCCAAAAGGATCGCCAATAAGCCTCCGCTGGCGGTCAGTGTTGCCAAGAAGGCCGTTAACCTGGCTAACGATACGGCTCTGTCAGTGGGATTACAGTTTGAACAACTGGGCTCCTGTTTCCTGTTTGGAACCGAAGACTTCAAAGAAGGCCCGGCGGCTTTCTTCGAAAAACGCAAACCCAACTTCCAGGGTAAATAACCCAACTGTCTGTGAGAGCTGTCCTTACTGGGGGCAGCTTTTTCATGCCCAGTTATGACTAAGGCTCAGGTCAGGCTTTTGTATGAAAAAAGCTCTGGCCTTGCCTAACCAAGTTCTGCTTACCTTGAAACCACTCCGGTTCAATATCAGGAAGGAAGCTTCAGTGCCGGGCTCAGTGCCGCAATGGCAGCCGTTCAGATGCAGTTCATTATTATTAATATCAATGAGAATCAGGTCTTTTCCTGGAGCATTGATCGCCGCTGTCCTAAAGGGACTATAAAAGAGGCGCAGCTTTTCGTAGAGAGTCATCAGGAGTTGATCCTCAAGACAGACCAAATTGCGCATGGTAATCTTAATTCGTTCCTTACCATTTCTGATGGTGATATACTCTATTAAAAAACCGTCCCACCGAACAGTTGCTGACATATGCTTGTACCCATTCATACGGCCACTCCTTTTACAGATTTTGTGTCTAAAGCATATGCCGGAAACTGCTGCAATATACCCGCATAAGGAAATCGATGGTTATCGCTGTTCTGGGTCTCTACGCCAGTGTGCCCCTTTGGCTGATGCTGAGGATGATGCCTTAAAGTCAGCCACTCAGGCACTGATAATTGACATTACTCCCATTAGGAAGATAAGAATAAGACTCAGGCGGTGGAAAAAAGCGCCATCCATTTTAGTTCCCAGTTTGCTCCCCAAAAGGACTCCAACTATTCCTACCGGGATAGTTGGCACGATCGCTGCCGAATACTGTAACACCTGGGGGGTAATCAGTCCGCCCCAATAGAGTACTGGCAGAGTTATGATATTGGTCAGGGTGAAATAAAAGGCCAGATTGGCCCGAAAGACCTGTTTTTCCAGGTTTTGATTGCTGTAAAAAAGGATCACGGGAGGGCCGCTCATGGTCAGGCTGCCGTTAAGAAGCCCGCTGGTGAACCCAGCCACTGAATTGCCCAGCTTTTCGTTCTTTATATTCACATGGTAGCCCGTATAAAGAGCCCAGGCGGAAACAATGATGATTATCCCTATACCGATTTTCAATATAGACTCGTCCAGGATAAGCAGCAGGTAAGTCCCCAAAGGGACACCCAATATGCCTGCTCCCACCAGATACTGCATACCTTTCAGATCCAGGTGTTTATATATGGGCAACAGCACCAGACCGATGATAAATACCCCGTAGATTATTAAAACAGGAACCAGCAACTGCAGAGGAAAGATTAAGTTGAGCAATGGTACAGCCACCAGAGCGAAACCAAAGCTGGTGATACCTAGTATGAATGTAGCGAGAAACACTATGGCAGTAACTAAAAGAAGTGTAGTAGTGCTGAGCAAAGTACGATCTCCCTTAAACAGTCGTTGAATTCTCTCCATAATGTTACCAGAGGTTGACCGATGTGTCAGGATGACAGAAGCTGTCACTTTTTAGCAGGTCTTTTTCCGCTCATCTCGACAGGATCTTCGATATGCATTATCGTTATTACCAAGGTCATGATGAGAGGTAGGCCAATGAGCGGGTTATTATCAAAAATTCGAAGCCCCTGGCGGATCCAGCGGTTAAAAAGACAGTATTTGCACCTGTCTTTTCAGAGCAAAACCCAGGCTGAAAAATCTTTGCAGCGGCAGTTACGAACTCTTAAAACTAAGTATCCCGGCTATTCAGAGGAGTGGTATCTTGAGAAAGTTATTTACGATTTACAAAGAGATCGCCGGTGATACAGAACAGCCTTTTTCAGCTCCCTTTACTCAAAGCTGACGGTACTTACGATCCTGTCAAATAACGCTTGCTCTTCTTCGTTTATAGTTTCCGAGTAAAGGACGATCGAAAAACCATATGAACCATCTGTTATCCGGTAAATATTAGGATGCCAGCTGCCCGATTCGGTGGCAATTTTAGTTACAGTCCTGGATCCGTTATAGGTACTGACCGGAAAATCAGCTTTGGTCAGCAGTTCCTCATCACTAACCACGGATGGATTATAATTCAAGAACTCAGATTCCTGTCCAGGCTCAAGAAGGACGGGCGGCGGAATTTCAGCCACCTTTTGATTATTATCATCATAAAAGACCGTATAGCTCATGGTCCAACTACCCGGAAAATGAAGCGAAAACTCAAACTCCTCACTGTTTTCAATAGGATGCGACCCATTTTCAGTTAATTCACTCAAAGGTACCTTTGCCTTAAGTTCTTTCCAACCCGATATTTTACCCGACTCCGTTATTATGCCTTTATCAGTTTCCGCTGTCTCAATGGAATCAGCAGCGATGTCGGGATTCTCGGGTTGATTAGGTGTTTGTGGTTCTTCTATTACGCTTACGTTATCCTTTGATATATCATAAACACCTGATATATCTGAAGCTGCACAGCCACTAATTACTAATAACATAAGGCTTATAAATACCACCATTATGCTTCGCTTTGTCCTATTCATTCAACCATGCTCCTAATTTCCAATTCTTACCCTTATAATAATTGACACGCAAGAAAACATATATGGAATCTACTATTCCTTTTCGACGCCTTGCGTTCTTAAAGAATTTACCTGGGGCTTTTTTTCTTCAACTTATCTAATGGTAATTAGTGATCGCTTAGGACACAGCGCCCATTACCCTTACAGCAGACACATCCCTGTAAGAGAAAAACTACAGCGAGAGGCTACAAGGAAGTTAGAAGTTAAGAAAAGGTTTTTGCTATTAACCAATAAAATATATGACACTGATCATCAGGAAGTAACCCGGAGGGATGATTTTTTTTAATTGGGTGTCAAATTGGGTGTCAAAAGTGACCGGCTACATAAACAGAAAAAAACTAAAGGGCCACAAAGCCCTATTTTTCTGATGGTGCCAGAGGTGGGACTCGAACCCACACGCCTCGCGGCACACGATTTTGAGTCGCGCTCGTCTGCCAATTCCGACACTCTGGCT
>JAAYJR010000094.1 GCA_012522835.1 Bacteroidales bacterium | reverse complement strand
CGTGACCTATATTTATAAGAGTTTAAAATAAAAATCAGCAGTAAAATTAATATAAGTCAATCTCAGGTTAAACTTCAAATCTGTTTCATAGAATATGATGATTTTTCAATAATCGATTCTTTAATATAACCTTACTGTGTAAGACCTCATTGGCTTTAGAATCTTACATTTCCTGTTATATAAAGAAAAATAAAATTATGTTGAGTAGCAGATTAAAATCGATTTTATCGTCTATTTTTCAATTATAAATTTTATATTTTGTTATATTATAACCTATGTAATGTCCATAAAAGTGTAGTGAAGTGCTCATGATGTTGGGAAGATTGCTCGGGTTATCAGCAATCTTGTTACAGATCGCTGTGTTCCTGCAGCCTTTATTACCAGAAAAACACAGTGTTTTTTCGGTATGTAAAACTATTGCCGCAGCATTACATCTAGAAGTTACTAACGTTCATCCACACCACAGCTTCGCAACATCACATCCGCATAGCAATCAAGCCAGCGGAGCAGACCAAAATCCTGCACATGTCTTCACACATGTGCAGGATCGGCATGAACATCAAGAGCGGGATGATGCACATACCGGTCATGACTGCCAGTTTTGCCTGGTGCACAGCTATACCCTACCGCTACTCGATACCAAACTCAGACTAGTACTGATCAGAACTCAGACCTTACTGCAGTTCTTCAGTACATTTGTCCCATATACGCTGTCCCTACCTGATCTGTGGTTCCTGATTCCTCAGGGTCGTGCTCCTCCTTTAATACTCATCCACTAAATCAGCAGATATGGTATTGCTGAGCAGTCTGCCGCAGTTTCCGATATGGCTGAAAATATTCATCTATCAAGAACATGTGAGCAGCGCATAATTAGCATCTTCAGTCACAGTGATCCTATCCGTAATAATGAATATGGCTTTTAATTTATCTGTATTCAAATTTATTTGAAATCCGGCTGTCACAGTCTCAATGACCTTTGGATTTTTCAAAGTGTTATTACAACTTTCTAGTATATCGATAAGGAGGAGACAATGATGAATCTACTTCAGCACGATCAGGCACATCTCCCAAAAAGTGATTTTAATAGCAGCTGTTGTTTGGATTTAGCACAACAAATTGTAAGGATCCGGCAAGCTCTCAATATTTCACAGACAGAACTAGCATCGAAACTGTGTATTTCCGTCCGTACCCTAGAAAGTTGGGAACGTGGAGTTCGTCATCCCTCAAGCTCAGCCCAAGCCTTGTTAAAACTCTTTATCAAGTCACCTCAGTTTGTTTTGGAAAATCTTGCTTGAATGGTATTAGCTATGTTTTTGAATAGTTTTTGTCACTACAAGTTTAACTTATGAATCATCATGAACCGATGCATACCTATAAAGAGCAGTAGTATCGGTTTGGTTTGGAGAAATCTTTATGGTAATTGTAATTACATCACAGAACCGACGTCATATTACTCCGCACGCTGGGAAATGCCGAAAATTCTGGAAATATGAGCTCAAAGATGGGAAAGTTATGGACAAACAGCTCATTGAGGTGGAGAAAGAAGCATCATTTTCTCAGTCGGGTGAGGTACTAGAAAAACTGTTACCTATGGACATGTTCGTAACCACAGGGATGGGGGACAGATTGCGAGAAAAACTCAAAAATATTGGCGTACATGTTATTGTGACGGATGAAATTGATCCTGATAATTTTATTAACAGTTTACTTTAACTCGCCTATGAATAAAATCTAAAACCATAGTTAAAGTTTCCATTAAAAGTTAGTGGGAACTTTCGCTGATAAAATACATCTTACCTAACTGATATTTGATCAAAACATTAAATTGCCTAGGTTTGAACAAATTGACACTATATTTCATATAAATGCCTGACGAATTTCATCAGGCATTTTTTATTTGTAAAACAGATGCTTCTAATAAATTACAAAAGGAAAACCTTCTCAATCAAATGAAAGCCTTTCCTAAAATTAACTATTGTGAAGTATATGAACCATCTACTACATACTGGCTGCCCGTTACAAAAGATGCATCATCAGAGAGTAAGAAAGCAACGACCTGTGCAACTTCTTCCGGATTTCCTAAACGACCAACTGGATGCAATTTTATCAGTTCAGCTTCATCAAACTCACCAATTAAAGGCGTTTTAATATAACCAGGATGTACTGAATTAATACGAATACCCTTTTTAGCATATTCTAGCGAAGCCGTTTTAGTAAGTCCGGTTACACCATGCTTAGCTGCAACATAACCAGAAATATTTTCAGTCCCAACTAAACCTAAAATTGATGCTGTATTCACAATTGCACCACCGCCGGCTGCCAATATTGCAGGGATTTGATAATGTAGGCCATAAAAGACCGCATTCAAATTAATATCAATCACACGACGCCAAGCTTCAATACTTAAATCTGCAATTGGCTGAACGTCACCCAATATTCCAGCGTTGTTAAAAGCTAAATGAAGCGCACCATAGGTGCTGACTGAAAATTCAACTGCTGCTTTCATGTCTTCAGGTTCAGCCGTATTGGCTTTATTCGCAGCCGCTTTACCGCCTAAAGATACAATTTCCTCAGCAACTTTCTGTGCTGCTTCAAAGTTAATATCCGAGACTACAACACTTGCACCCTGCTTCGCTAAAAGCATAGCTGTGCTTTTCCCAATTCCAGAACCCGCACCAGTAACTAGGGCAACTTTATTTTTGAACCGATTTGACATGATAAAACCTCTTTTTTAAAGTACTGCAATGCTGAATATTTACATCACATTTAATAATTCACTTATTTTTACTTCATCACTTGTATCGCAAATTGAATAACATGACATTTACCGCAATGTAATTCTCCCTCCTGTCTTTCTTGCTCTGCTACATAAAAATGATGGAGATGGTCCTGGCCGAACACGTCCAGAATGCATCGCGGACCGTATAAATATTCGATATTTTTAGGGCCACCGGTTTTATATTTGATCTGCTCCTTGGAATACAGCTCACCGATAAACCATCCACCGTTGAGCAAAGATTCTCTTATGCCTTCTAAAACCTTTTTTTGCGTTTCTGTATCGAAATGACCAAATACACAAATCGCGTTTTGATAACGCTCGGACGGCCATTTAGCTACTGTTAAATCAACATTTTTGAGTTCAAGTTTTATCCCTTTGGCTTCGGCCTTGTTGGACAGATGCTTCAAAGCAACATCGGAATAATCCCAGACTTCCGCCGAAAAAGGGTAACCCTGCTGTCTTGCCCGCTCAGCCAAGTACAGGATATTCCGTCCTTCCCCTTCAGCAATTGCCAGTGTTTTACCCTCTATTCGGATTTTGTCCGCAATTTCCTGAATGAAAAGATTTGCTGCTGTGCCATACAGATCCTGCGTCTGGGCATACAATTCATTCCAGTGCTGACTCATTTCAGCCTCCCTTTATAAACTATCAAATCAGCTGGAAAACTCTTTAAATGCCTCTAGGGCATTTGCGGCATACATCAATGAAGGTCCACCGCCCATATAGACTGCAACGCCTAGCACTTCCTCCAGTTCCTGTAGCGTCATGCCCATTTTTACTAATGTTCTGACATGAAAACCGATGCAACCATCACACCGTGCCGCCACACCAATCGCCAAGGCAATTAGCTCCTTGGTTTTCGGATCAATTACGCCATCACGCATTGCAGTCTGGGACAGCTGATTAAAACTTTTCATTAAATCAGGCGAATCCTGACTTAAGGTTCTTAAACTGCCTGAAATATTCTGGGTTAATTCTTTGTATTTCATAATTTTACCTAAAATTAAAAAATCAACAATAAGGTTTTTTTCTACTGCAACAGGTTATTTTTCTACCGGATAGCCCTGTTCCAGCCAAGCCTGATAGCCCCCCTGAACTGACTTCACCTGGGTAAATCCCATATGCTGTAAAGTATCTGCCGCCAACGATGAACGTCCACCCGTGCCACAGATCAAATAGATGGTTTGATCCTTTAAATGTTCCAGTGCTTGCAAGGCATCACAATGATGACTAGCCAAAGGATGCTGGTGAATTCGCATTTCTAGAACGCCACGAGGATAATTGACTGCCCGATCTATCGCTGCAGCCTGAAATTCATCCGGCTCCCTGACATCAATCAGTATGGTTTTATGGTTTTTCATTGCCTCAAACAGTTCATCTACGGCTACTTCCTGAATCCGGTTTTTCGCATTCTGGATCAATTGCTCTGCAGTTTTCATCAT
>JAAYJR010000050.1 GCA_012522835.1 Bacteroidales bacterium | reverse complement strand
TTTTCAAAGGTATCATATGGAACTCGCACATGTTTTAATCATACTCTTAGGTGATTTTACAATCATGCTTGTTTCATATTTATAAAATATTTTCAAGTTATCGATTTATATTTGCATATCAGGGGAACTATTTTGTAAGAATGACATGAAATTCGTTTTAAATATCCTCATAAATTTTATTCCCGATAGTTCAGTGATGGTTATATTGTGTTAACAAAAACACAAGCGCCTTTTAAAATAATGAATAACATGTAGTTGTAATAAAAAAGAAAATAAAAAATTCTAATTTTATTTATAACTAAAATTAGTTAATTCACATAATATTGTATATAACCGAATTCGGTCATTTATGTAGTTTAACTGAAAATATCGAATGTGTTTATAAAGTGGAACAGTTCGGCCGTTGACTTAACACCCAGTTTTTGTCTGATATGTTTACGGTGGTTGTCGAGTGTGTGCTTTGAAATATAAAGCATATCTGAAATCTCCCTTCGTGATTTACCAAATGCGATAAGGTGAATTATCTCTCTTTCTCTTGTGCTGAGAGAAGAATATTTATTATGATTATTTTTTGTAAAATCTATGCAGTCTGAAATGGCGTTTAAAGCCCTGGACTCAATTCCAAAAAAATCTGCCGGTACATAATCTGTAATTAAGCATTTCAGATCTGATAATACACGAGTCGAGCATATAAAATCCCTGTATGGAAGAGTGGGATTTTTTCTTATTTTCTGGACATGGCCGAACACTTTATGTTCACTATTTCTCCATTCCTGTTTCAGGATTTGCCTTAAAGAATTATTCCATGTTTTCGGACAGTAATGTTCCCTGATAAATAATTTTCCTTTAGCAACTATTTCCCCTGTCGACAACCCGAAATAATCCTCAAAATTTTTATTAGCACAAATAAGGCTTAAATCATCAAGACTGTTGAAATGCACATAACCGGGTATGCTCTGTGCAATATTTTTTAAATTGTCATGAACCGTCGGATCCTGGTTCCGGATTGATTTGAAGCTATACTCCCTGGATTCAATAGATTTAGATTTAATCGGGCTCATTTACACAAACATATATTATGATCATCAAATTTAAGGATTTATCGATTCATTTGAAATTCAGAGGTGCTTTTTTTTATTGAATTTTTTGTGACTGTTGTATGAAATTATCAGGAAATATTTAATTTTGCACCATATGTGACAGACAATATAAGGCGCGTTCCTCTAATGGTCAGGAGATCGGTTTCTCAATCCGACAATAGCAGTTCGATTCTGCTACGCGCTACTTTTTAACTTCAAACCAAAATAATCCAAAACATGAGTACCACAGGCTAATAACTCAAATAATACGTAATTTCTTTTCAAATCACCCTAATTTTCTAAAAATGAAAAAAGAACCAAATCTTTATATCGGAGCCATCAATCCCTTTGCCCTCACAGAAGTACTGACCGGAAGGATGATTGACTGGAATAAAAGGGAGTCTGTAGAAGTGATTGAAGATACCCTGGAGACTGAATATAGTGAGTTGTTTGACATGAAATATAATTCACCTCTTTTTGCAGGGTTAAGGCTAACAGACAATAATACAGCCGAACCTGTCGATAATTCGGAGATATCCATAAGAGGAGATAACGACACTGAAACTCCCGATTTGTCGAACATTAAAACAATTGGAGGATTAAAAAAGGCAGGTATAAATATTACAAAAGAGACTAAAATTCAATCTGCATTTCTCTCAAGAGGAATTTTAAATTTAAGGCTTGACTTGCCGGAAATGGATAAAACACTTTCCAAAACCAGGTTGAGTTCCATGATGGCTTCTATTGTAATGTCCACAGGTTCATCAGATGAGTGGACGCCGGAAAATTGCGTTTGGAAAGATACCGGTGATTTTTTTAAAGCTATCACTGAATACACAGATCCCATACAGGGTGCAATAGGAAACAGTTATTTTATTGCAGCACTATCTGCTGTGGCCTGGGCAAGTCCGCACCTGATAATACACAGAAACAGGGCAAATGCTTCGGTAGAAACCTCCCGCATGAATGTTATTCCGTTTTATTCAAAAGGGGGAAAGAAAGATGCTCCTGCAAGAAAAGTTGAAGTCAGCGATAAAACTATTTTTAAACCTTCAAATAACCTTCCTGTTTATTGTCGGTCAAGTGATTCTGCAGAAATATTTCCTGCGCTTTATGAAAAAGCTTTTGCAAAATGGATTCTTCAGACCAATTCTGATAAACCTGACATTACAAAAACTGCATATGGCGATCCTGTAAAGGCAATGGCTCAGTTAAATAATAAAACCCCGCATTACTATTATACTGATTCAAGAACAGGTGACGACCTTTACAGTATTGTCAGAAGTAATTCAATGAGTTATAAAACCATTCATCCTATGGTTGCATGGACATACGGTTCAAATAATGATTATTCAGGGATTAATATTGTAGGAAATCATGCCTATTCAGTTCTTGGATGGGCATTAAAAGGCATTAAAAAATATTTTATTCTCAGAAATCCCTGGGGGGTTTCCGAACCCTCAGGACTGAATACTTATCAGGGAGTCCTGACCTATCTGGACAAAAGTTTTTGGATGCCAGTAACGACTATTGAAAACCATGGGGTATTTGCGATAGAGGCAAATGCATTTAAAAATTTGTTTGCCGGCCTGGGGGTTGCCAAGTGAGAAAATTGGAAATTGTATCTTATTCTCTTAATATTGCATTTCAAATAAAAAATAATAACTGATGTTTAAATATCTGTTTGGCCCGGTTCCTTCGCGAAGGTTGGGAATGTCGCTGGGAGTTGACCTTGTGCCTAAAAAAGTTTGTTCTCTTGATTGTGTTTACTGCGAGGTTGGAAAGACTACCAAGCTTACCACCCAAAGGATGGAGTATATACCTTACGAAAAGATTACCAGGGAACTGAATGAATATTTCGCTACCAATCCTGATCCCGATTATATTACATTCTCAGGATATGGAGAACCAACATTAAACTCAGCATTGGGTAAAATAATCGGATTCATTAAAAGCATTAAACCAAATATTCCGGTGGCTGTCCTTACAAACGGCACACTATTTTATTTGCCTGATGTCCGACAGGAAATATTGCAGGCGGACCTTGTACTGCCATCTCTCGATGCTGCTTCTCAAATTGCATTTGAAAAAATCAACAGGCCTTATCCGGAGCTACAAATTAACGATTATATTGATGG
>JAAYJR010000599.1 GCA_012522835.1 Bacteroidales bacterium | reverse complement strand
TTCTACTACGTTGGAAAGGTTATATGTAAATGTTTGATCTTCATTTTGTATTATATCAGCCCCATGAACCGGTTTGTTGAGTTCTGCCATATTTGTTGACCATCTCCGTAAATCAAAAAAACGGATACCTTCAAAACAGGTTTCAACACGACGTTCATTTCTGATCAATGCATCGAATTCTTCTTTACCTGCATTTGCTACTTCATTCAGGTATTCATCGGCAACCCCGGGAACAGGTTCAGATAAGCCGGAGATTCCGTCATACGTTTTTCTCCCTCTGAGGTATTGGATGGCAGTTTTTGCTGATATGCCATATCTGGTATCATCATTTGGCCCGGCAACCTGATTTGCTGCCTCTGCGAAAGTAAGGCACATATGAGCCCAGCGAATATAATACTTACTGTGAGGCTGTCTGTTAATTGATGCATCAGACCAGTTAAGGCCCATAAAAACGAATTTTTTAATATAATAATTAGTGAGAGTATTATTAGAAGAAATACCTGCAGCATCTTTACCCCCATTTGCCCAATTTTCAAAAGTGTACTTCACAGCACCGGTGTTATTTCTTTTTGCCTGGGATGCATTAGGAAAAATAGTACTATAAAAACGGGGATCGCGGTTTGGATAAGGATTTTCCGGATCATACCCTCCTCTGTTTAAGGGATCATCAATAGGATATCCGTTAGCCATAGGAAAAGCATTTACAAGATCCTGAGATGCACCAATAGCCCCATATCCCTGAAAACCTCCCGGATAGAATAATCGTTCCATTGCATCATTTGCATTCAGGTACCTTCCAGCCCATACAATTCCGGGGAAATTTGGATTTACCCAATTTACACCTGTAACCTGATTAAATCCGTTGGTGACATTGTCAACATTTAATTTAAAATCCATAACTTTTTTTGCATTGACAGCCGCGCTGTCCCAACGGGCAGCGATATTCTCGGGATTAAATCTTGGGCTGGCCCATGTTAAATAGACCAGTGCTTTTAACGCTCTGGTCGTAATTCCATCCATACGTCCCCAATACCTGCCTCCGGAAAAGGTTCTGTCAGATTCAGGGACCAGAAAATCACGGTGTGCTATTGGCAGATATTTGAATGCCGAATCACAGTCCATTAAAATTTGTTTAACACATTCGTCATAAGTATTCCTGGCATAGTTAATTTCCTCAGTGATAGAAATCGGTTCCAGAATTATCGGAAACCCAAGCATCTGTCCGTTTGTACCTTTACCTCCAAATTTTTGAAGAAGATCCCATTGGAACCATGCCCGTAAAGCAAAAGCTTCACCCTGGAGGCGGTTACGTAATATTTCATCGAGATGCTTATCAATAAGATATCTGCTGTTATAACCTATTCTGTCTTTTAAAAATGTATTGAGCAGATTGATTGCTTTATAGTCACGGTCCCAATAAGTCAAAAAGGGATCCTGGCCTGTAGTAAGATTTGCGGTGGCAAATCTTTTCATAACGTGTGTCGAACTTGTTATCACTGCATCATCAGAAGCTCCATCGAGATAAATTCCTTCGTTATCATTATAATTTCTTGGAATATATTCATAACACTGACCTATCAATCCCTGAAGCATCTCCTGATATTCAGGAAGATCCTGGCTGGTATATCCTCCATATGGATATGGTTCAAGATAATCTTTACATGAACCTAAAAGAACTGCCAGTAAAATCGATATAATTATTGTTCTGATATTCATAATTCTTAAAATTAAAAGGTTAATTTGATACCGGCTGTGAATGTTTTATTAAGAGGATAAACTGTAACTCCTGAATTGATTGATT
>JAAYJR010000370.1 GCA_012522835.1 Bacteroidales bacterium | reverse complement strand
TCGTTTAACTTTCACATATCGAAAAACCCCTATACTAACTTCCTGAGAAAGCTCTGATTCAGTTGTATAAAAGGTTCTCAGTATTTTCCCGTTGCTGGTTGCAACAGCCCCAAGGTATATACTCACCCGGTCTTCGCGATACTGTGCTGAGGCATCGGCACCAAAATATCTTACCCCGGCACCACCGGTAAATACGTTGGTTTCGTATGATACGATCCCTCCTTCGATAAGTACGCCTGCAAACAGCAAAGGAGGAAGTAAAATGTTTGAATTGCCCTCATACTGCTCGCGACTGGAGCGTATAATTTTTCGTTCATTTAACAAATTACTAATGTTCTCACGTTCAATCGGTATAAACCAGCCCGATTCTTCAAGTGCCCGTATTAAAATATTGGTAGCTCCTTGTGTTACAGCGGTGGACCAGCTTGCACCTATTTCAGAGGCTTTATATTGCCCGGTCTGGTCCCTGAATTTGTAAACCGCTACAACAATCTTTTCCTGCGGCTCAGGCAATTCTAATAATTCTCTTTTTTGTGGAGTTTCCGGTCCCAGTTCAGCCTCTCTTACATCCAACGGCTGATGGAAATATGGACTGCACGAAATCAGTAATACCATCAAGCAGGAAAATACAATTGTTCTGAAAATTTTTACTTTCAGCATGACTCCTCTATTTATATTTTTACTTAAAAATATGGAACGGAAACCGTGGTGGCTGCCCCGGTGGAGTTGTCCACAATTGTAATATTTATACCATCAGATGCATTGCCTATTTCAATCTGGTAGTCACCTAAAATATACGTACCCTCTTCCAGTGCTTCTTCGCCAAACTGGCGGGTAACAATTTCTCGGGAAAGACGGCTTAGTATCTGCCGGTTCAGGCTTTCTGCAAAATCCTGTGCTGGATCTCGCGTATAGTCATACAGATCAGCCTGGGTTTCTGGTGCTTTGTAGGTATCCTGTGCCTGGGCAGAACTCAGCATCCAACTGTAATTGTACGGGTTTCCCCCGAAAGCCGGATTTTGGGGAGTGTAAACAAAATCCTGTGCGCTGGTTTGAAAGACCGCTAACAGGAGTGTTCCTAAAAATAAAATTGTTAATTGTCGCATAATGTGTGGTTTTAATAATGTTAATAAATTCCTGTTCCTGCCTGGTCTTTACCCTCCAGTTGGCGCATTAACTCCTCGTAATTAGCAAGGTACATTTGGGTTTGAGCCACCGCGTATTCGGCAAGTTGTTCCACGATATCTGCACGTGGCTGCAGGAACGATTGAAAAACTGTAGTTTCGTTGATTTTTACCTCTATCTGTGTAGTCATAAGCCTAAAAGGCGTTTCCGTAATTAAGATGGAATAATTTTTTACGCCGGAGGGAGCTTCCCACCGGTTGTAAAAAAAATCGTAAAAGTCTTTTCCACTTTTTGTTTTAGTTTCGTCGAGAAGCATCCCATCAAGTTCGAGTTCAGCATCTTTACTCACCAACACCTGTTGTTTTGTGATTTCCCCGATCAATTTTTGAAGAGCTTCAGGTGCTTTTTTAAAATGAGTAGTGTCCCTTAACAGTGTGTCAGGTTTTGCTGTGCTTTGAATAAGTGAATCAGGTTGAGTCACACCATTAAAGGTGAAGATTATAATAGATAATATGAAATATAGTAACTTCATCCGGTTATTTTTTCATGGGAAAGTCAAATGTGGACGTTGAAATACTGATTTTCATTCCTGCACCGTTTATCCCGGGAGTCTGATTAATTTCAAGGGGATAGATGAACGGTTCCATAATGGCCATCACCTCATGCTGGTTTCCATATTGGCTGATTACAGCAGTTTGTCCGTCCGCATTGGTGCCAAATCCGTCTCCCTTCAATGATAGATCTATACGGTTGTTGTTCCCTTCCTGAAGCAGTGAGGCAGAACGCAAAACTATTCCGGTATTTTCGATATAACTGTTAATTACATTTCCATCGCCTTGCTGTTTTACCGAAGTTTGAATGTAGTCTCCCGATAACCATAGATTTGCCTCGTTATTCGAATTGTATTGCCATAAACGGGTTTCGAGTTCTGAACCGGATTGCCCGATGTAGCCAAGGTTTTCTGTTCCGTCCTGGTTTATAAATACATGGTTCGATGCATTACCCTGTTGTTCCTGAATGGTAATGATTTTATTTTCATCCTGAACCTGACGGATTATTGCCTGGTTTTGTATTATCGGGTTATCAATCTGAATTTTCCGGCTGTTAAGCAATTCGTTCATTTCCTGTTCGGTAATCACTTGTCCCGTAACGGCAAGTAAATTTCCCAGAAAAACCAGTACTGTTCCAAAAACTATTTTCATCTTATTAAAATTGTTTTTTTATATGGTATAAGATGTAACTCGCACATGTTTTAATCATACTGTTTTGTCCCGATTTTAATCGGGATGCTCGTTTCATTATATCAATTTTCATTATATAGTTATTTTTCAAATGCAGGTTTCCTTTTTGTGGTGGAAAAGCCCCCGGGGTTGATTCCCCGGGGTGCCAAACCATCACATAACGACCGAGGAGTCACCTAACTTGATGGTAGGTTTCTTTATGTCGTTTTTATTTTTAATTATGGTAAAGGTTGTTGCACTGTTATCGCAATATTATTTACTCCACTTTGTAAAATATTTGCATCATTAAAATCACCTGTTTGTTCAATTCCTGCGACACAATTGTCACTTCCTGATAACACAATTCCAGCAATATTACTATCACCTAACTGACTTGTTGTTATTACATTTTCACTACCTGAAATTTCAATATCAGATTCATTAAAATCACCCAATTGTCCTTGTGCAGCATTATTAAGTGACCCATGAACATCCATCCAGGCATCATTTTGTCCACTTTCCCCATATGAGACATATTCTTGATACTGATAAGTATTATTATCATCTCCCTGAACATAGATATGAGTCACACCTTTGTTTTCAAATGTATACTGAGTAAATTCACCTGTAGGTTTATGGACCCAGGGAAGAGTGAGTGGATCAGTCATTCCAGTGGCACTGACGTCATATTCATTGCCACTTTCCATTTGATTATTATTTCTATTCC
>JAAYJR010000356.1 GCA_012522835.1 Bacteroidales bacterium | reverse complement strand
TCTTTAAAGTTTCACAATAAACTTAAAAATTTATTTTCCTGTTGTTTAGATAATCAGGAATTCCAGACTGATATATTGTACCAGCCCCCTAAAACATCGGGCTAAGTTATAGAATAAATTCTATAATTTTATGACGATGGAAAAACGAAGTTTTAGCAAAGAAGAAAAGCTTGCAATCATTAAAGAAGCGAGCATTCATGGGGTAAAGCCCACTCTTGAAAAGTATGGTATCTATCCAGCTGGTTACTATTCCTGGAAGAAGAAGTATGATGCGATGGGTGAAGAAGGATTTCATCATGGCATGACACCCAAGCATTTAAAACGGATCAGGGAACTTGAAAAAGAGAATTTGGCCCTTAAACAGTTGGTTGCTGAAAAGGAGCTTGAAAACAAGCTAAAGGGGGAACTGCTAAAAAAGCAACAAGCCTTGGAGAAAAAAAGGAGATTGTGACCAGATATGTCTACCAAGGCTTGAAACGTGATCTGGTTTTAAAAATAGCGGGAATTACCAAGCATCAATACTATTATCAAAAAAAACCGGGGAAGCAAGGCCGACGTCCTTCCAAGACGTGTTTAAAAATGGTTGACAATGAAATAGTAAAAGTTATGAATGAGGAGGTTGTAAATAGTATGACTACCATCTCAGAGGATCCCGATACCGATTATGGCTATCATAAAATGACCTTTGCTTTAATGCTTTTGGGCTATATTATCAACCACAAAAAGGTGTACCGGTTAATGCAAGAAAATATGCTTTTAAAAGAACGATATGAGCGCCAGCCTCGCCCATTTGTAAAATACCGGCGGGTAATCCCGGAAGGACCACTTCAGGTACTGGAAATGGATATAAAGTTTGTTTGGGTTGAAGAACATAGAAGACATGCCTTTATTTTAACGGCTATTGATACCTTTACAAGGGTTTTATTGGGTCGCAAAACAGCTTACAATATCAAACAGTCTTTAGTTCAAGAGCTTTGGGAAGAAATAATAGAAAATCACCTGCAACCCTATAATTGTCTCAACAGGAAGATTGATATAGAGGTACGTAATGACAATGATTCACGGTTCGTTGCGAAAAATGTGCAGAAATTCTTCAAAGAAAACAGCCTCAATCAGGTGTTTACACATCCTTACACGCCCCAGGAAAACGGCCATATTGAGAGTTTTCATGCTATTCTTTCAAAGATGCTTAACAGATATCGGTTCTGGTCTTTGGAAGACTTGGATCAATGCTTAACTCTGTTTTATGAAAAATACAATAATCAAAGAATCCATGCATCTACCTTACATTTGCCACCGATGTTTTTTTGGCAACAATGGCAGGAAGGTAATGTAAGCGTTTCGGTTAATCATAAGAGAAGGATAACCAAGTTTAAACTCTTAATTCCATACCATCAACTATCGGGAAATATGAGCCTGCAGGGTGTTCCTTGCCCTCAATTGAAACCCCTCGATGGGGTTGAAAATGAGAATTATAATGAAAAGTGCAGCGCCGCAACATTTCTACAACCATCGGTCTAATAATCACCTTTGGTTGTTCCTTGCCGTTGCAAATATCGGTAAAAAAATTTATGTTTGTATAACGCTCTGTAACGATTGTCCGATTAATAGGGGGCTAGACCACGTCTGACAGATGCATTACAGGATTATTCAAAAGTATCATATAGCTAGTCCCTATTTCACTCAGGAGAATCCTTATATGTTTTAATTATACTCTTAGTCCCGATGTTAATGGGGATATTCGTTTCATAACCAATTCAAATATTATTCCACCCATGATTATTCATAAGTTTTAGGATTAGTAATATAAAATTTCTATCATGTCAAACACAGCATTAATTACCGGTATAACCGGACAAGACGGTGCCTATCTTGCAGAGTATCTTATAAAAAAGGGTTACACTGTCCACGGCATTAAACGCCGTGCATCACTACTAAATACCGACCGTATCGATCATCTTTATCAGGATCCTCACGAGGAAGAGCTAAGCCTAATATTACATTACGGCGATCTTACCGACTCAATGAATTTAACCCGGATAATCCAGGAAGTTCAACCTTCAGAAATATACAATCTCGCTGCTATGAGCCATGTCAAAGTTAGTTTTGACACACCTGAATACACGGCCAATGCTGATGGTATTGGAACTTTACGCATCCTGGAAGCAGTCCGTCTGCTTGGCCTGACAAAAGAAACGCGCATATACCAGGCCTCAACTTCAGAGCTTTACGGATTGGTACAGGAAGTGCCCCAAAATGAAAAAACACCTTTTTACCCAAGGTCACCCTACGGTGTTGCAAAGATGTATGCATACTGGATCACAGTTAATTATCGTGAAGCATATGGATTACATGCAAGTAATGGCATATTGTTTAATCACGAGTCACCTGTCAGGGGAGAAACCTTTGTCACTCGCAAAATAACACTAGCCCTGGCACGAATTGCGTTGGGATTGCAGGACACACTGTATCTTGGTAATCTCTCTTCCCGCAGGGACTGGGGTCATGCAAAAGATTACATAAAAGCAATGTATCTTATCCTCCGGCAGGATGAACCAGGGGATTATGTAATTGCAACCGGTATTACCACATCCATAAGGGAATTTGTAAAGAAAGCGGCTGAGGAAATAGGCCTTGAAATCACCTTTTCCGGTGAAGCCGAAAACGAAAAAGGCTACCTCACCGCAATAGATGAAAAAAAGTTTGCTGACATTGCAGGAGAGCAATATCTGGATGGAATTAAAACCAGACTATCCGACAGGCAATCTATGGCTACCGCAGTCATAGCTGTGGATCCTAACTATTTCAGGCCAAGTGAGGTTGACCTTCTCATCGGAGACAGTTCAAAAGCACGTAAACAGCTGGGCTGGGAGCCTGAATATGACCTGGCAACTCTTATAACAGAAATGATTGAATCAGATATCCACCTTATAAAAAAGGACAGGTATTTGAAAGATGGGGGTTACCGTGTCCTTAACTACTTTGAATAATATTTTGTTAAAATTGTGATGGATTATATTGTATCTTATTTTTATTTTAAAGAAAAAAATGGTGACATTAAGATCAATCCGTTTTTTTAAACTCATAAGATATGAAAATACTATGTTCTTATTTTGGTGCACAAATGCAAATATTTAAATAAGTTTATGTGAGAGCAGAGGGATTCTCAAATTTTTAATTCATTTATTTTCAAATAATCACAAAATTTTAAACGTATGAATAAAGACAGTAAAATTTATGTAGCAGGCCATCTTGGATTGGTGGGATCCGCTATATGGAAAAATCTAAAAAACAAAGGTTATACTAATCTGATTGGAAGAACCCACAGCGAACTGGATCTTCTTGACCAGAAATCAACCGAAGCCTTTTTTGCCGGGGAGCTGCCAGAGTATGTATTTCTGGCAGCCGCTAAAGTAGGCGGAATTATTGCTAACAATACATATCGGGGAGAATTCATTTTTAAAAACCTGACTATACAGAACAATGTTATCCATAATGCCTGGAAGTACGGTGTAAAAAAATTGCTTTTTCTGGGGAGCACCTGCATTTATCCAAAAAATGCTCCTCAACCTATGAAAGAGGAGTATATACTTACCTCTCCTCTGGAATATACGAACGAACCCTATGCAGTTGCCAAAATTGCAGGTATAAAACTATGTGAAAGCTATAATATCCAGTATGGTACAAACTTCATTTCAGTGATGCCTACCAATCTTTACGGACCAAATGACAATTTCGACCTTGAAAAATCCCATGTGATACCTGCTCTGCTTCGAAAAATCTACCTGGGTAAATGCCTGGAGGAAAAAAATTGGATTGCAGTGAGAGAGGATTTGACAAAGCGTCCTGTCGAAGGAATTGATGGGAAAAATCCGCAAAGCGAAATCCTGAATATTCTCAAAAAATATGGAATTTTTTATCCGGACACAAACTTATCTGAAAACCGGAAGCAAAGCACTACAATTGAAATATGGGGTACAGGAAAACCTCTTCGCGAATTCCTCTGGAGTGAGGAAATGGCAGACGCCTGTGTATATCTGATGGAAAAAATTGATTTCAAAGACATTATTCTCATGCAGAATGGAAGTGATCCAGATATAGGGAGCAATAAAAAAAGTCTATCAACTCCGGCAGAAATACGAAATACACACATCAACATCGGAACCGGTAAAGAAATTACCATTAAATCACTTGCAGAATTGATCAGCAAAACAGTAGGTTTTACAGGGAAACTTGCTTTCAATACATCCAAACCTGACGGAACTATGCGCAAGCTAACTGATGTGACAAGATTACATCAACTGGGATGGCATCATGAAACTGAGATTGATGAAGGGATAAAGAAATTGTACAGTTGGTACCTGAGGAACCATCTTATTAACAAATAAGTATTCATTATTTGGTAATCTTTGTTTACCAGGTAATTTGTTTCTTTGAAATTAAACCAGATCCTCCGGAAATGGCAACTTTATGGTAAAATTACAACAAAGTGCTGAAATACAATATATCTTTTCGACAAACAAGGAATTGATATATTAATGCCTTTCAACGCTGGATTTTACCTTAGCTATATATAAAATGGTTATCAAAAACATTTGTAAAATTAATTCCAATTGTAAAAAGTATCTCTTAATTTTATAAAGTTTTTGTCCTATGGATTTAAAATCAAACACCACTTGAATTAATTGAAGTAACAGACCATGAGAATTTATATACTTGGCGAAACCACCTATGACATAATCTTTAAAAACAACAAACCTATTGAAGCAAAAGTTGGCGGTTCTCAGTTGAACACTGCTATTTCGCTGGGACGGTTGCAATTACCAGTATCATTTATTTCGCAATTTGGCAGTGATGTCGTTGGAGATATTTGTGCATCATTTATTAAAGAAAACGGTATCGATGATTCATTTATAAAAAGAAACAGGGGAACCTCGAGAGTGGCGTTGGCTTTTCTGAATGAAAATAATGATGCTACCTATAACTTTTTCAAAGCTGAAAATTCCAGCTCTTTTATTTTCCCTGATGTGAAAGAAAATGATATCATTTTATTTGGTTCCTCTTTTGCAATGCGTGCTGATATCCGTGAAGAGTTATCAGGTTTTTTAAATGATGCCAAAGCAAAAAATGCCATAATTGTCTATGATCCAAATATCAGAAGAGGAGATATTGCCAGCGACCAGGAAAAATTGAAGATCATTATTGAAAATTTTCAATTAGCCACCATTGTAAAAGGTTCCGACGATGATTTTGTTAACATATTTGGATTCACTAATTCGGAAGAAGTATGGGATGAGATCAGTAAATCAGATGTAAAATGTTTGTTTTATACAGCCAATAAAAATGGAGTAAAAGTTCATTGGGAAAAAGGCAGTCTGTTTCTTAATGTTCCGGTAATTCACCCAGTTAGTACAATTGGTGCCGGCGACAATTTTAATGCAGGACTCATATACTCGGTTTTTACCAAAGGAATTGAGCGAAATAAATTACCATTCTTAACGGAAGAAGACTGGAGTCAAATTGCAAAGGCTTCCATCCAATTTGCACAAGAAGTTTGTCTGAGTTACGAAAATTATATATCCGCCGGTTTTGCAGAAGAACTGAATCGGGTCAAGAGAGAAACTTAAATTTGTGGCAACACAAAACATCTTATCCCTTATTACAGAGATTTAAATATTGATATTCTTGATCTGGACTGGCAGGTTGATATTGATTATGCCAGGAAAATCTTAGGTAAGGATATAATTATTGGAGGCAATATAAATCCGGTTTTAGTACAGGACAAAACAAGTGATGAAGTTTTTCATCTTTCAGTGAATTTAGTGGAAAAATACAGAGGTGAACGCTATCTGTTGTCAGCTGGTTGTGAGATAACCGTATTAACCCCTCCCGAAAATCTGAAGGCAATGTATAAAGCTGCTTCAGTTGATACTATTTAATTTTTCTAATTCTAACTGCAAAGGCTCTCTGAGGATTTTTAATAAACAATAAATCAATATCTTCCTGTCTGAATCCATTTACCTTTAAAGCAGGCAGCAGATGATCAAAAATATCTGTGTAACCACGGTAATTTCCACCATTTTCTTGTCCCACATTATACCACCCTGCATCATGAGAAATTAATATTTTAGCCAGTAATTTTTCCCTTTTCAGTTTTGATAAAACATCAACGTACCAATCAATGCTACCAGCCTCATTGGTGTTGTTTTTATTGACATTATCAATTGAAATCCAGCAACCCTGCTTCGCAGCTTCAACATAACCATAAAAAGTGCCATTCTGTGCATGCGTCCAGACAAAGGCATCAGGTGACACACCTTCATCTTTTAAAATTTCTAATTGTGCAAATGCAGGACCATCGGTACCTGTATGTGAAACGATAGTCAATCCGGTGGCTTTATGTGCAATTGCAGCTGCTTTAATAATTTTTGTATCCATCGGCGATAATTTATCCTTACTTTCTACTGCAATTTTTATAAAGCCCGGGAATATTTCAGTACCATCAATTCCATTTTTAAATTCATC
>JAAYJR010000089.1 GCA_012522835.1 Bacteroidales bacterium | reverse complement strand
TCAACCCTGGCGGCACACCGTCAATAATCACCATCTGACCGCCATATAGCTCTGATGGAATGGATGGATCCTTACGGAAGCCTCCTGAATATGATTCACCGCATGTTGTTATTCTGAACATTCTCCCAAATGAATTTCCCAGCATATAATACCTCCGTTGCAATTTGTCAATACCTGTGGCACTCAATCATCGCAGCTATTATTCATTTACCTTGAGCTAATCCTGTAGATTTATGCCCGTCACGAAGCAGTTTGATATCGCCACCGCATTCCCTTATCATATTTGTGAAGGAAGGCATAGTAACATTCACAGCCTCTGCCGTTTCTATGCAAGTCTCACCCTCCGAATTCAATCCGGCCACAGCCAGCGCCATCACTATTCTGTGATCATCGTGTCCATTGACCCTACAGCCCTTTAATCTGCTGCTCCTTATAATAAGTCCCTCCGGTAGCTCCTCAATGTCCGCTCCCATCTTTGACAGCTCAGAAACCATAACTCTTATCCTGTCCGTTTCCTTCATTCTGGCCTGGGGTACATTGACAAGCCTGGTCTCTCCCTCCGCAAAGCAGCCCGCAACTGCCATTGCCGGCAATGCATCCGGGGTTGAATTCAAGTCTATCTCAATGCCCTTAAGTTCGTTGCCTTTTATTATAATGCCCTCGCTGCTATGTCTGACTGAGGCACCCATTTCCGAAAGATAATCCAGAACCTTCTTATCCCCCTGGGGGTCAGACATATCAAGGTTTTTCAATACAAATTCCCCTCGTGACACAGCTGCAAGGACCATAAAGAAAGTAGCAGATGAGAAATCCCCAGAGATAGCCATGTCAAAAGCTTTATATTTTTGCCCGCCTTTTATGCGTATCACTCTATAATCATCATTTATATACTCAATACCTTGATTGTCCAGCCACCACATTGTCATATCGACATATGGCCTCTCATTGAGCCTGGTAACAATCACTTCCGTATCCTGCTCCAGTAATGGGGCATTTATTAGAATTGATGAAAGATATTGGGATGTGAATGCATCCAGTTCAGAGCAGCCGCCTTTCATCCTGCCTTTTACTATAACCGGCGCTGAACCATTACCCCTTGTTGAAAACACGCTGCCTCCAAAGGCATTCATAGCCTTGATCAATGGCCCTAAAGGCCTGTGCCGTATCTGGTAATCCCCGGTAAATACTGTGTATCCGTCGACTAATCCTGCAGTCATCAGAGCAAAACGCAACGAAGTACCTGAATTGCCTACATTAATAATATTTTCCGGTACGGATGGGTTCCCGCCAAAACCATTTATTACAAAGCCTTCACCTGTATTCTCAAAATGGGCGCCAAATGCTTCACATACTTCGACTGCAGAAAACGCATCTTTAGAAAAAAGAGGGTGGTGAATAACCGATCTGCCCTCCGCCAGACTCGCAATAAAGAGAGCCCTAATCGTGTGGGATTTGGACCCGGGTATACTTACAGTACCATGTGTACAAGATTTCCTTACCTTAAAGAGCATAAAACCAACCTTCCTACAAGTAGCATTAGATTCTGCACAACAAAAAACGCTGCTAAATATTACTTATATATTAATATATGGTAACGTTTACG
>JAAYJR010000576.1 GCA_012522835.1 Bacteroidales bacterium | reverse complement strand
GTGCTTGGTGATGAGCTGGCACTTGTAGGTTTCCCGGGAGATGCGTTTGTTGAACTCGGACTGGCAATTAAGCAGAATTCTCCATATCCTTATACCATTGTAAATGAACAATCAGGGAATGGGACCTTGAGTTATGTGCCTAACCGGAAGGCATTCTATGAGAAGGGATACGAAGCAGAGAGTGCCAGGTTTCTTCCCGGGGGAGGTGAGATTCTTGTAGATGCAGTTACCCGTATCCTGATCGATCTGTTTCCATACCGGACCAATTGAAACGAATATTCACGTCTGAATATCTATTTTACCGGAATATTGATTCACCGGTTTTTCTGCACAATTCACAGGAAAAATCAAACATGTTACAGATTTGATAAAAATAGGTTCCTGTAATAGTATTATTTTGTTGTTTAGTTAGTTCAGTGGTAACACAAAAATGTTTATCCGGCCATGTTTTCAGGATTAGTGCTGTAAGAACTACCATATCTGTTCATATCATTTTTTAATGTTGTTCAAAATGAAAAGAAGCAGTATCATACTCATCCATATCCTATACTGGTTTTATATAATTAACCAGTTACTTTTCCCTGTTTATGTCGGGTATCCGGGTGATTCAGGCATGGTTGGCGGTGATTATCTCAAAGATTTTGTAATCTCCCTTTTTTTGAATGTTTTGTCTTTCTATGCAGTGTATTTTGCTTTTCCACATATTTCAGGTAAAAAAAATATTTTCCTGATCGCAGGGATTGCTGTTTCAATGGTAATAGTCATTATGGCTGTCAGATTGCCAATTAACTGGTGCTTTTGGAAATTAATCGGCAATTTGCCGCCTGATGAATTGAAATTTGAATGGTTATGGGTATGGAATGAACTCCGCCTGGTGGTGGTAACCGGCATTTATGCTATCCTAATTCGTTTTATGATAAACATGTTTGAAGCCCAAAAGCTCAGGGATGAACTTATAAACCAACGTCAGGCAGGTGAGCTTGCTTTGCTGAAGTCGCAGGTAAACCCTCATTTTTTATTCAATACACTTAATAATATTTATTCTCTGGTTTATAATAAGTCAGACGAGGCTGCTGAAGCTGTTATTAAGTTCTCGTCAATCATGCGGTATGTCCTTTATGAAGCCCCCGATGAAAAAGTATTGCTGGATAAAGAGATTGAATATCTCAAAAATTATATTGAATTACAAAAGTTAAGATACAGGCAGCCCGGTATTGTAAAGTTTGAAATAAAGGGAGTAACGGAAGGGATTTCAATTGCTCCAATGATCCTGATCCCTTTTATTGAAAATGCTTTTAAACATGGAAGCAAAGATAAGAAACCGGCTGTGTTAATAAATTTGGCAACAGAAGAAAAGACTATTATATTCAATGTTATAAATTATACCGGAAAAAACCAGAAGCAGGCCGTTAACCATATTAGCGGAATTGAATTGTCAAATATTAAACGAAGACTTGAACTTATTTATCCTGGTAAGCATGTACTGGATTTGCGGGAAGAAGATGGCCGGTATAAAGTAAATCTCTTAATAAAATTATAATATGAAGATAAATTGCATTGCAGTTGACGACGAACCCCTTGCACTTGAGATTATTTCAGCTTACTGCGAAAAGACCCCGTTTCTCAGGTTGTTAAAAACATTTGATAATGCAATCGACACTTTGGAATACCTTCGGAATAACAATGTTGATCTTATCTTTCTGGATATACAGATGGAAGGGCTGACAGGAATTCAACTGCTGCATGCTTTGAAGGAAAAACCTTATGTTATCTTAACTACTGCATATGACAGTTACGCGGTACAGGGTTTTGAGCTTGATGTTACCGATTATCTCCTCAAGCCTGTCTCATTTGAGAGATTTTTAAAAGGTGTCAATAAGGTTTATGAGTTAATGCAAAAGGAACAGGCCGGACTAGCTGAGGAAAAGTCAGACGTCAGTCAACCGGAAGCCGGGCCTGCTTATTTTTTTGTCAAAACCGAAACCCGTATTGAAAAGGTAAATGCCTCCGAGATACTTTATGTGGAAGGGATGAGTGATTACTGGCGGATTGTTACTAAAAATAAGCGAATAATGACTCTTATGAATGCCCGCGGTATTGAAGAGATATTGAAAGAACCTCAATTTTGCAGGGTTCATAAGTCATATTTTGTTGCTATTGATAAGATTGACTTTGTCGAAAGAAGGAGCATAAAAATCGGTACCGAAAGGATCCCGGTGAGCGAAACATATCAAAAACATTTTTTTGATCTGATCAATAAAAATAAGATGGGTTAATCTATCCAATTTTAAAAATTCACAATTATTCCATTATACTAAGATCAAAACAGGTGCTCCCTTTGAATCCTTGAATCCGTTCGCTGAAGCAAACGGCAAGGGATAAGGCACTGAACAACTGCATTGCTTCATCTGGCCTTAACCATTGCCTTGAATCTGTTCGCTGAAGCGAACGGCAAGGGATAAGGCACTGAACAACTGAAGCGCTACATCTGGCCTTATCCATTGCTTTGAATCCGTTCGCTGAAGCAAACGGCAAGGGATAAGGCACTGAACAACTGCATTGCTTCATCTGGCTTTAACCATTGCCTTGAATCCGTACGCTGAAGCAAACGGCAAGGGATAAGGCACTGAACAACTGCATTGCTTCATCTGGCCTTATCCATTGCCGTCGGTTTTAACCGACGGATTTAAATGATTTCACTCCCAAAAATCAACCACTGTACCCAGCCTTGTCTTGATAACCCAGCATTAATTTATTTTATTTTCCCGTGTATGACTAACATTTTCTGTCTTCTCCTTACAATTCATTCTTTAAAAATGTTTATTTAAAAAATTCATGTTCGTTTCATCTGTGAAACATGACTTTTAAACTGCGAAACCGGTGATGTTTCAGGTACCCCGATTGTCGATTTATTTACATGGTTCACCGAATTGATTTGTTTTACCCTCAGGGTTATACCTAAATTTACATTGTTAATTAAAATTAGTTATTTAAAATCAGGAGGAACATAAAATGAAAAAATTAGTTGTTTTGTTTGCACTCGTAACTTTCGCATTTGTAATTCAATCTTCAGGTAAATTGAACTATGTCACTATCGGTGATAAAACTTATTTCAGCAATGCTGTAAAAGTTGGTATTAGTAATGTCAGAATTGGAACAGAAGACGGAATGACCGTTAAAGCCCCATTAAATAAGGTAGATTCTTATATGGTTGATGGTAAGTTATTTGAAAGGCTTCCCCTCATTTGCTATGATGGCAACGTTAAAGGTACTGAATTACTTGAACTCATAGCATTCCGTAATGGCTTAAGGCTCTATAAATATTATCCCGGAAAAACAGGGAAAGATCTTGGTTGTTGTTTTTATGATGAATCAAATTTAAAAGCCATGTTTTATATATATAAAGAAGGGAAGTTGTATCTGCGCGTTAATGAAGATAATGCACAAACTGTTTTTCCATTCTTCGGGATCGAATTTCAATCAGGTATTTAATTGAAAATGTTTATTTTCTGCAATAAGAGATTGAGTTTAATCTTTTGTAACAGAAAAGGAAGCCGGCAAAAACTGCCGGCTTTCTTAATAGTGTACTGTTATGTTATTGGTAATACTATTTTGAACTTACTTCCCTTGCCCTCATCACTTTCAACCAAAATTTGCCCTTCATGTTTTTCAACCAGTTCCTTGCAGATAATTAATCCAAGTCCGGTACCCGGCTCCTGTGAAGTTCCCTTTGTTTTGTCCGAAGTGTCGATGCTGAAAAGATTTTTTATCTTTTCAGGTGACATTCCTGTTCCGTTATCGGCAACCTCAATTACGGAGCTATTCCCTTTCCGGTAAAGTAGTACTCTGACTTCTCCGTCTTGGAATGTAAATTTTATGGCATTGGTGAGTAAATTGCGTAATACTGTCCTTATCATGTTTGGGTCGACCTCCATAATTATGTTTTCAGCCTTTTCCAAAATGATCGATATGTTTTTACGGCTGGCCTGGGCACTGACCTGATGAATACACTCTGAGGTAAGTTCTTTGATGTCAGTTTCAACTGGCCGGAAGGCAATGACGGCTGTTTGAGATCGAGCCCAGAGCAATAGATTTTCTAAAAGCTCAAAAGCTTGTTGTGATGAACTTTTTATATTCTCCAGGGATTTTTTTAATTTACTACTATCAATATTATGTAAATCCATTAGAAGCAGATCAGTCAACCCTAAAATTGCGTTGAACGGATTGCGGAGATCGTGGGCAATGATAGAGAAGAACTTATCTTTGGAAGAGTTTAACTCATTCAGTTCGGCATTCTTTTTAATTATTTCCTCTTTCTGAGCCTCTGCCCGGCGGGTCCTTTCCCTGACTTTTTCTTCCAGTACCTTCCTGTATCTCAGGTGTTGTTTTTCTCGTACCTTGAATGTTAAAAAAACCAACACACCAAGTAGTAATATATAAAATAAAGTTGCAATGTGGCTTTTCCACCATGGTGGCCGGATTACTATGTTGAGTGCAGATCCCTCTTCATTCCACAACCCGTCGTTATTACAGCATTTTACCCTGAGTTTATAATCTCCCGGTGAAAGATTTGAAAAAGGCACAAAGTTGCGGTTGCCAATATCTATCCAATCATCATCTATTCCTTCGAGCATATACTTGTAGTAGTTCTTTGCAGGGTTTGTGAATTCAAGTGCAGAGAATTCTACGGTAAAAGAGTGATTGTGGTGAGGAAGTACAATTTTGTTACTTTCCCCGGTATATAATTCCTCTTTTTTGCCTTTGGTTATTTTGTAGACACTTGTAAAGACAAGTTCAGGAATATAACCATTGAATGTAATAGAATCGGGATAAAAAGAGTTAAATCCATTCATTCCGCCTAAAAATACCTCTCCGTTACTGCTGAGAAATGAAGCTCCCATGTTAAATTCAAGGCTCTGAAGTCCGTCTTCAACCGAGTAATTCCGGCATTTGGAGAATGGAGGATTAAAACTGCATAATCCATTACCGGTTGCGAACCACAGACGGTTGCTGTTATCTTCAATTATGCTGTAAACCAGGTCTCCCGGTAATCCTGCATCTTTTGAATAATAAACTAATGAGGAGTCCTCTTTACAAAATTTTATTACCCGTGAACTGGTACCAATCCATATATCACCTTTATGATCTTCGCATAGAGCAGTTATAAAGTTGTCAGACAGTGATCTGTCCTCTTTTTTCAGATACTTCATGGTTGTAGACTGCGGATCAAAAATATTCAGGCCTTCAGTTGTTCCTATCCAGATAAATCCGTCTCTGTCTTCAAGTAAAGCATAGATAAGGTTTGAACTTAATTTTTTTCCGGAGGGAGCTCCGGTATGAAATTTTTCTGTTACTGATGAGTCATTGTTCTTTCTATAGAGACCATCCTGCGTGGCAATCCAGTAATCTCCATTACTGCTTTGTATCATCTTTAGTATTCGTAATCCTTTAAGGTCGGGCAATCCGGGATTATCAGGAATCTGGCCGGGCCTGACAAATCTGTTTTCCCCCTTACTGTATCCGAGTATCCCATCGCGTGTACCTAACCAGATATTTTGATCCGAATCTTTGAATATACTGTGCACATAACCGTTTGGCAGGTAATACCTGCCCTTCATTTCGGGGGAATAATGTTCTGTGATTTTGTTTTTCGTATCGTAAATATCCAGTCCGCTGCCCCAATGTCCTATCCATATCCTGTTGCTTTCATCTTTGTAAAGAGAAGCTATTACATTCCCGGCCATATTAACAGCATAATGAGAATCGTTTTTTCGGTATAATTTGAATTTTTGTTTCTTAAGATCTGTTTTATTAACACCCGATAAAGTTCCGGCCCAAAGATTTTCAGTGCGGTCAATAATCAGTGAAAGCACAATATTATGATTGATTCCGCTATTTTCTGAATTGAATAGCTGGTAAGTCAGGTCTTCAGTTTTGCTGATGTTAATACAAATCAGTCCGGTTCCCTCCGTTCCTGCCCATAAATTTCCTGATTTGTCAGCTGCCAGTGAACGAATATTCAGATTTTCAGGAATTATCTCCTCAGAGGGTCCGCCCCAATTATGGTTAAACTCTCTTTTTTGCCTGTCGAAACGATTAAGTCCCCGGGAAGTGCCAACCCAGAGATTTTCCAGGTTGTCAAGGCAAATAGAAGTAATTATATTGTCAGATATAGAGGCATTGTCTGTGGATTGATTGCCGGTGAATATTTCAAAGTTTTTATCTGATGGATTGAAACATGCAAGTCCACGGGTGGAACCGGCCCATATTTTACCGTCTGTATCTTCAAACAAAGGAATATTATAATCTTTAACGCTTCCGTCATGCTCAAGAGGGGATAAATAGTGTTCGAACGACAGGATATCCGGATCACAAACAGACAGAACAGGAGGTGTGTTGATCAGTATTTTACCGTTGCGGGCAGATTTTACATCATATATATAATTATTAACGTCAATATTCCAGGGAATTGAATATTGTATTCTTTCAAATCGTTTTTCATCTCTTACATATCTGTTCAGTCCACTTTTAGTACCTATCCATAGATCACCGTTATTGTCTTCTGCTACAGCGTAAATCCAGTTGTTTGATAAAGAAGTTGTATCATCGGGGTTAAATTTATATTTACTGAAAGAATATCCGTCAAATCTGTTCAGACCGTTTTGTGTGCCCAGCCATATATAGCCTTTTGAATCCTGGAATATACAATTAACGACCGACTGGGAAAGGCCTTCGGTTATGGAGTAGCCAGAGAAAAAAAGCTGCCGGGAATTACCGGAAATGCAAGTTAAAAGAACAAGCCAAACCAAAATTACCCTGTTCATACTGATAAACAATTAGATTATCCGGATTTAATAAAATAAAAATTTCCGATGCAATTTAAGATTTATGTTGTAAATTGGCAATAAAAACTGATTATTATGAAAAGTACCGTATTATTGATTCTTGTAAGGCATCGGCAGGATACTGCAGAAATGGTTCAGAAAATTTTAACAGGCTGGGGATGCTTTATTAAAACCAGACTGGGTATTCACGATGGCGTGTTGGAAAATTGCTCCGACAGTGGTTTAATATTTTTGGAATTAACCGGCGAAGATGCAAAACATGAGGAGATTACCCGTAAGCTTAATCTCGTTAAAGGTGTTGACGCAAAGCTTATTACTCTGGAGGTGGAGAAGTAAGCCAATTAATTTAACCTTTATTGTGCAGTACACTTTCAGGTCTCTTTTATATATCATTCAGAACACTTATAGTTCTGATTATTGTCGCTGGTCGATTTTTATTGTGTGTTAATGCCAATACTTCCGGGCAGGTTACATTTTGGATATTTTTTAAAAATTCATCCCAGGTATAATAAAAATCAGGATTATTTATCAGATAACTTCTTTCTGCAATTGAGATCAGTTTATACCTCGATTGTTTTGAGGTCTTTTAGGGGTAACAGTGTGATGCCGTCGCTTCTTCGTTGCAACATATTACCGTCATAAACGATATACCCCCCTTCAGTCCGTGTTAGTTTATTCCAAAACTTTATACCTTTCATGAATTCTGTCGATATAGTTTGCCCTGATTTTATTTCAATTGGAACCAGGTTATCCCCCTGATCAATAATTAAATCAATTTCATTGCCGGTATTGTCGCGCCAAAAATAGAGATTATTAGTTTTGCCTTTGTTGTAACGTTTTTTCAAAAATTCAACAACAACAAGGTTTTCAAAAAGATTTCCCCTGAATGGATGCAATTTCAGTTGTGAATCATTTTCCACGCCCATTAAAGCTACTGCAAGTCCTGTGTCGTAAAAATAGAGCTTTGGCATTTTTACAATTCGTTTGTTGAAATTTTTATGGTAAGGCTGTAACCTGAAAACAATAAAACTGGCTTCCAATACAGATATCCATGAGCTGATGGTTTTTACATCAACACCAGTCTCAATTGCAAGGTTGCTCATATTTAACAATTGGCCTGTCCTGCCTGCACACAACCGGAGAAAACGCTCGAATGTGTACAAATTGGTAATGTTTTTAACTAACCGGACATCGCGCTCGACATAAGTGCGTATATAATTGGAATAAAATTTTGCTATATCTGTATTTTCCTGATATAGGCCTGGATAACCTCCTTTAAAAAGAATTTGGTTGCTGGAAAATTTTTTAAAGCCTATTTCAGAAAGACTCAAAGGCAATAAAAATAAATAACCAACTCTTCCGGCCAGGCTTTGGGAAATATTTTCCTGCAACAGAAAGTTGTTTGAGCCGGTTAGAATGAATAATCCTTTTCCTGTTTGTTCGTCCAGTATTTGCTGAAGGTAAGAAAAAAGTTCAGGGGCACGCTGTACTTCGTCAAGTATGGCTCCTTCGGGATAAGTGAATAAAAAACCCCTCGGATCTTCCATGGCAAATCTTCTGATATCCGGATTCTCAAGATTTGCATAAGGTTTATGTTTGAAAACCTTACGTACTAATGTGGTTTTACCTGATTGCCTGGGCCCGGTTACAGCCACTGCTTTAAACTGGGTTGCAAGAGAAAGCAATTCTTTTTCTGCCTTACGATATATCATAGCACAAATTTACAATTTTGGAATCAAATTCCAAAATTGTAAGAAAAATTGTAAAAATACTCTTTTTTAATGTTTATCAGGACCAGTTCCGATATTGATGCAGGAAAGTGAAGGTGCCATCACAGCAGCTTGAATGCCCTCCGTTAAAATATTCTATTGTTGTTTTGTTTACCATATTATAGTGGTCATACAGATACTATTATTAGAATGGCATTAACAATTATCTTTTCCATCTATCTCCCTGCATTCAACTCATCCTGTAACTGTTTAAGTTCAGTCCATTTACCTGTGCAGGCCAGAAGTGCCTGTTTCGGCCATGTGCCCGGTTCATGCATATGATATTTTGGTCCGCCAACTTCCAGCAGGATCTCTTTAATTTTTTTCGGGTCGGTTCTTGATAATTGCACCCACGTATTAATACCATTTCCCTTTAAAATGGCTTCAATCTTTTTACCTATACCCTCCACTATTTTGAGGTCATTTTTGGCAAACTTATATCCAAGTGCTTTAGCAGCAAGATCAGCATCAAAAACGATATCCGGCATATCACCAGGAGCAGAGAGAAGTGACTGTTTTTCCAGATAGAATGCATCAAATTTAGATTGTAACTGCTGGATCTCTTCTCCTGCTTTGTTACATTGGGTTTTTAATTGAGACGTGTCTTCCCGGTTTTTACCGGAAATGTCTTTTAATCGCTTAATTTCTTCTTCTATCTCAGAGCATTTAAGGTGTTTGTATCTTCGGAGATAATATCCGATAAGAAAACCAATTATTGCTGCTATCAGCAGTACAACTAAAATAAATACCAAATCGGAGGCAAATCGTTCAGACATATTATTAAATTTATTGGATTATTATTTCTGCTCTGCGGTTTTTGTTGCGGCCTTCCTGTGTGCCGTTATCAGCTATTGGGCTGCGGTCACTTTCAGATTTAACTTCAATGGCACCGGAGGATACACCTGCTTCAATCATTTGGTTTTTAATGAAGTTTGCACGTTCCAGACTAACATATTCTTTTGCAGGATCAGGCCCCACACTGTCAGAGTGGCCGGTTATTAAAATCTTTTTATCAGGATTTGCTGCAACGTATTTTTTGACCTGATCAAAATAGCTACTGATTTCAGGGGAAATTGAAATTTCATTTTTATTAAAGTCAAAAAATATGGTATGAGAGTCAGGTTTGGGTATTGCAGGTACTGCAATGTCAGCTTTTTTGGATTCAGCCGGAGTCTCTTTAATTATTACAGATTCTTCCGTATGTTCTTTTGCTTTATTGCAATCTTTTCTTATCACGCAAACATAAATATAAGAAGAACCAGCGATCCATAAAAAGAGCAATGACGATAACCAGCTTATGGAAGTTCTCATTTTTAGTTTTTTACTAAAGTTAGATAAAAAAAATGAATTGTGATTTTAAGTTATGTTAAAATATGTTACAAGGTTTTTACCTTAAACAGCCACTGCATTAAACCAGATTGGAAGTACACATAATTCTTCTTCTGATTTATGGTATATCATTGTTCAAATTTACAATGTTGGAATCAGATTCCAGAATTGTAAAGAAATTAGGGCATATAATTTTATTTCTGTATATTTAATTATTTTATATACTTTTTTATCAAAATCAATTTGCAACTTTAAATGGAAACTGAAAGGCAGCACAATTACTTTTTATTTTAACAGGACAGCAATAAACATTTAAAATTTACTATCATGAAGGATTTAAAAATTAATTCAGCAAAATGGGTACTTGACCCAACACACAGCGAACTGACCTTTAAAGTCAAACATCTTATGATCAGTAATGTGAAAGGTGAGTTTAAGAATTTTACAGCCGTAATTGAAAATGAAGATTTCACTTCAGGATTGGTAAAGGCAAGTATTGAAACATCTTCAGTAAACACTAATAACAACGAAAGGGACAATCATCTGAAAAGTGCAGATTTTTTTGATATTGAAAAATATCCGGAGATGACTTTCGAAAGTACCAGTTTTTTAAAAGAAGATGATGATAAATATCAACTTAAGGGATTACTTACTATAAAAGGTATAAGTAAAGAGGTAGTTCTTGATGTTGAGTTTGGCGGAATCAACAAAGATCCCTGGGAAAATCAAAAAGCAGGATTTTCTTTCGATGGAAAAATCAACCGTAAAGATTGGGGACTCAATTGGAACACTACTCTCGAAACAGGTGGTGTGTTGGTGGGTGACGAAGTAAAAATTAGTGGTGAAGTTCAATTTGTGAAGCAAGATTGAAGGCAGATTATCTCATAATTTCAGGGAAATATTGCTGCTGCGGGGATCAAAAAATCTGGTTATAAATTATCCTCCATACCCCATTAATATTAATAATTTAATATATTTACGCCCCTGGCTAAACCATTCAGCCAGGGGATTTAATAAATTGCCCTTTTTATTTAGGGTAGAAGGAGTTATAAAAAATGAAGATAAAAGTACCAACTTTGGGAATTGCCCTTATTCTTTTGGCAACGGCATTTTCCTGTTCAAGACCAAAAAAAGAAAAAGAGATAAAGCACAAAGAGTATCCAAACATTGTCCTAATGATGGGAGACGATCATGGCTGGGATGAAGTGGGATATAATAACCACCCGTTTGTGGAAACACCGGTCCTGGATGAAATGGCAGCCAGCGGTTTGCGTTTTGACAGGTTTTATTCCGGACATCCTACCTGTTCTCCAACCCGGGGCAGTTTTTTAACCGGCAGGCACCCAAACCGTTATGGTACATTCACTCCGGGATGGTCCATCCGACCCGAAGAGATTACCATTGCGCATCTGCTGAAAGAGGCAGGATATGCAACTGCCCATTTTGGTAAATGGCACGTGGGCCCGGTCAAAAAAGAATCACCGACCAGTCCGGGTGCAATGGGTTTTGATGAATGGCTCTCGCACGATAATTTTTTTGAAATGAATCCTGTGCTTTCCCGAAACGGTGAAACTCCACAAAAAATTGAAGGAGAAGGTTCGGAAATTATTATTGAAGAAACAATAAAATTTATTCAAAAGTCCAAGGAACAAGAGAGGCCGTTTATGGCAGTGGTTTGGTTTGGCTCACCACATGAGCCATACAGTGGGTTGCCGGAAGACCTGGCTCTTTATGAGAACCTGCCTGATAGTCTTGCCAATAAAAAGGTCCGCCTGACCTCAAATGAAACAGGAGAACAGGTTAACCGTCCGCTCAGAGATGTTTTACAGGAACGCTATGCCGAGATAACGGCAATGGACAGGTCGATTGGTAAATTAAGAACTTTTCTCAAAGAAAACAACCTGAAGGAAAATACCCTGGTTTTCTATTGCGGCGATAATGGCACTCCTGCAGACGCAGGCCGCACAGGCATGACCATCCGGGCACAAAAAGCAAGCATTTACGAAGGAGGTGTGCGTGTTCCCGGTGTAATTGAATGGCCTGCAGTCATAAAAAATCCGGCATCCACTTCTGCTATATCGGTGACCAGCGATCTTTTGCCAACACTGGCTGAAATTACAGGTCAGTCACTGCCAGACAGACCCCTGGATGGAATAAGCCTGGTCCCGTTTTTTAATGATTCAAAAAAACAAAGGACACAACCCCTCTGTTTTTGGCAATTTCAACCGGGAAAAGTATTCGATCATTCTTCACAACCCTATATCGATCCAAAATTACAGGAAGGAACTACGCCGCTTGTAAAAATGGCCGCCGGAAAATTTACCCGGGATTTCAAGAATTACAAGTATAATAAAATATCAGAAAATGACTTTACTGGCGAACGTTCCATTATAAAAGATCATTATAAACTGGTGGTAAAGGAACTATCAACCGGAAGTCAGGAATCTGAACTGTATGATATTATGAAGGATCCGGGAGAAGAGAAAAACCTTGCCGGAGAGTATCCCGATATTGTAAAGGAGATGCAGGTTGAACTTCGCAAATGGCAGGAATCGGTTTTGAACAGTCTGACAGGGGCAGATTATAAATAAAAAGTTGCTATACAATAAATATCACCATGTCAAAAGAACAAGACTTTGACCACAAGCCTCTTTATACGTTAGCATTGCTAATAATAACAGTTATGCTCTTTAGCTGCCAGAAGAAGAAATCTGATAATGCACCTGAAGGATTAATGTCCGATCTTTTATCCAATCCGGAAAGTGCAGTAATAACCAATCCCCGGCCCTGTTTTTCCTGGATTGTTGCCGGGCCTGAATCAATGCAGACTGCTTATCAAATTATAGTTGCATCGGATGAAAAGATGCTGGAGCAAAACAGGGGAGACATCTGGGATTCAGGAAAAGTTGAATCAGACCGGTCAATATCGATACCTTATGCCGGAGCACCATTAAAAGAAAATACGGCTTTTTGGTGGAAGGTCAGAACATGGGATCAAAACGGCATGGCAAGTGATTACAGCAATCCACAAAAATTTAATACCGGTATTTTTTCAGATTCACAAAGAAAATGGCCCGGAGAAAGCCGGTGGGTGAAGCTTGAAACCGACGGCAAAGAGGAGTACGTTTATGAAAACAGGCATCCTGTTCGTTACCATGAGATTAAACCTGTTTCTGTGCAAAAAAATGCTGACGGACACCAGTTCGTCACTTTTGAGAGGGCAGCATTCGGTGCGCTGAAACTGACCGTTGAAGGAACAGAAAGCAGAGATACGGTTATCGTTCACCTGGGAGAAGATGTTACTGATGCAAATAAGGTCAACAAAAATCCCGGCGGTTCAATTATTTATAACAAGGTGAAGGTTGCTCTTAAGTCCGGGCAAACCGACTACCTTGTTGAAATTCCCCGGTTTATTTCACATTATCCCAACAGCCAGGTACTTGCAGAACATATGCCGGAAGTGACATCTTTCCGGTATGTAGAAATTGAAGGACTAAAGGAAGATTTAACGGTTGACAAGGTGAGCCAGATGGCACTGCAATATCAATTTGATGATACTTCAGCTGATTTTCAATCTTCCAATGAAAAACTTAATCAAATATGGGAGCTGTGTAAACATACCCTAAAGGTAACTCCATTTATGGGAGTCTATATTGATGGCGGTGCCCGGGAACGGATGCCTTATGAGGC
The DNA here is from genome assembly GCA_012522835.1 of Bacteroidales bacterium. Classification (GTDB taxonomy): domain Bacteria; phylum Bacteroidota; class Bacteroidia; order Bacteroidales; family Prolixibacteraceae; genus JAAYJR01. The sequence goes on along the minus strand of JAAYJR010000576.1, from coordinate 2,863 downwards.
AGATGCATACATGCAACAGGTAGCTCATTATTGTGTGGATCGCGAATTTGCCATACAGCGTTACACTACAGATTTTCTGATTTATAATCCCAGCTGGCCAACTGAATGGCACCTCCATATCGTATTAATGGCCTGGGCTGATTATATGTCGACCGGTGATGCCCGTTTGTTGGAAAGACGATATGATGAGCTAAAAAAGAAAACCCTGATCGCCCTTGCCAGAGAAGATGGTTTAATCAGTACCCGCACAGGACTTGTGACATCTGAATTCCTGGAAAGTATTCATTACCGGGGGAAAGGTTTCAGGGATATAGTGGACTGGCCACAGGGAACACCTGCCAATGAAACGAAGCTCGTGAGTGGTCATGGCAGTGTTACTTTTGAAGGGGAAACCGACAGGTATGTTTTCTCTGATATTAATACTGTGGTTAATGCTTTTCACTATCGCAACCTGGTGTTAATGGGAAAAATTGCAGGTGTTCTGGGCAAGGAAGAAGATAGAGCATTTTATGAGCAACGGGCTTGTCTTGTAAAATCTTCCTTTAACGAAAAATTACTCAGTAAGGAAACCGGGATATATACTGACGGAGAAGGCATAGGCCACAGCGCCCTGCATGCCAATATGTTTCCGGTGGCATTCGGACTTGCACCGGAGAACCACTATCCTGAAATCAGGGAATTTCTCATTTCCAGAGGCATGGCCTGCAGTCCCGGAATGTCGTTGTACCTCTTTGATGCTTTGTATACAATGGGTGCTGAGGATTATTCACTGGAACTAATAACAAATGAAACAGACCGGAGCTGGATGAATATGATCCGTTTTGGTACAACTGTAACTTCAGAAGCATGGGATTTGAAGTATAAACAAAATATGACATGGAACCATGCCTGGGGTGCTATACCCGCTTATGTTTTTGCCAGAAAAATTTGTGGTATCGAACCTTTAGAACCATCTTTCAGAAAAATTCAAATAAAACCACATCCCGGCAATCTGAAATGGGCTAAGATTAAACATCCCACCATCAGGGGAAGTGTGGAGGTCAGTTTTGAAAATAGTAATACTGCTTTTTTGATGAATGTGACAATTCCTCCCAATTGTCAGTCAGACGTCTATCTTCCATTGAAAGATACCCGTTATTCTCTTTCCCACAACGGCAAACAGAAACAGGGAAAGGAAGTGAAAAATCATGTGATGGTTGAGGGAGTAGGGCCTGGCACTCATTTTTTTGAAATAAAGCAAAAATAGGTCCCGGGTGAATGGAAAATTTTTGGTTCAATTTATAATTTTGAATAATTTTACTCAACATATTGAGTAAATTTAAATGTTATGTTTGAACGTCCTTATTTACTTCATAAACTTAACTGTGCCTTAATTCCTTAAATGTTGGCAATTGTGTCAACTTTAATACTGTCATCACGCTGTCTGGAATTGCAGCCCATTAGCAGCAAGATTAGTCCAAGTGAAATAAATTTTGTTTTCATATGCTCTTTTTATCATGCTTTTTAATATAACTGCCCACGTTGTTATCAGTTTACAATGTAAATATATTTATATTATATACATTCCTGCTTAGAATCCTCATGATTAATTATTTGACCATTTTTTACAGGTCACCGTATAGGTCACCAAAATGTGGAGATTTAAAGGAAATATTATAAAACAAAAAAGCCTGAAACCATTGATTTCAAGCTTTTTTGTTATTTATGGTACCCCTTTCAGTTGACCCGCCAGGGCTCGAACCTGGACTCTTCTGAACCAAAATCAGATGTGTTGCCAGTTACACCACGGGTCAATCATTCAGTGCCTTTTTGTTAAAGACGGTGCAAAATTATAATTTTTTTCATTCCACGCAACCAAATTCAGACAAAATTGTCTTATACTTATTTAATAAATTTAAGTATGAAAACAAAATTGTTCTTATTATTCATTTTTACATCTGTTTTTGCATTTGCACAGGAAGATAAAAAAGAAAGTGAAATCCGTACTCTCGCCGGCCCGAAAGGTGTGGGATTTTATGTTGCCGGTGCTGCAGGTTATTCTCAGATAGAAAGTAATGATGCACTTATTATCGGGAGCCGTGCTGGTTTGATTTTTAATCATTCCATAGCTGTAGGACTGGCAGGTTATGGATTTTTCAATAACCTTGGCGGATATCATTGGCCGGTTGGTACTGAAGCCTGGTATTCTTTGTCAGGTGGTTACGGGGGTATTTTTATTGAGCCAATTATTGCCGGATCAAAACCTGTCCATGTCTCTTTTCCTGTTTTATTCGGAATGGGTGGCGCCGGACTTGTAAGAGTTACGGGAAACAGTACCTGGGAAGATCCATTTAATATCAGCCTTCCCGAAAATGATATCTTTTTTATAGTGGAGCCGGCAATGGATGTAGAACTTAATCTGACTAATTTTTTGCGTACCGCTCTTTCACTAAGTAATCGTTTTACTTCAAATGTCGAACTGACCGGCAAAGCTCCGGATGTATTAAAAGGGTGGCATCTAGGTCTGATTTTTAAATTGGGGAAATTCTGAATAAAGTATCTACAGACAAATATCTGCAACGTTATTCAAAAACAGGTCATAACAGGCTTATAAATAATCACTGCCTCCGCATTGGATGAGTCCATTTGTGCAGGATATTGTGAATTGTAACCAGTACAGCTATTAAAGCAGCCTTGCCATCAGCGAATACCGGGTTGTCTTAAAAACTTTATATTTGTTATGTCGTTTATAAAATTTTATGATGCGGAATTTTAAAATAGTAACAAATATAGCAGGATGGACTGTATTTATTATTGCACTGGTGACCTATTATATTACCCTCGAACCCACTGCCAGCTGGTGGGATTGCAGCGAATTTATTAT
>JAAYJR010000329.1 GCA_012522835.1 Bacteroidales bacterium | reverse complement strand
GGCTTGAACGTAAAGCTTGATGTGTCCGGGGTAGACGCATGCGATGATATGAAGCCGAATTTGAGGATTAACATACTGAGCATTGTCAAAGAGGCCTTGAATAACATTACAAAGCATGCTGAGGCGAGAAATGTAAGAGTTGTGCTGAGATTATCAGCGGAAAAGATTTATGCGCTTATTGAGGATGATGGAAAAGGCTTTGATGCTGCCGTAATCAGCAGCGAGAATAGCAAAAACAGCAAAAACAAAGAAGACAGAGAAAATGGCGAAGACAAAGAAAACGGCGAAGACAAGACGAAGTTCGGACTTGATATTATGAGAGAGCGGGCGGCAGAAATTGGCGGCAAGCTTAGCATAGATTCGATACCGGGAACAGGAACCTGGGTCATATTGCAAATCCCAGCTTGAATATATACCCCAGTCATGGATTTTTGAGTGTTTGGCGGCAACTATTAATGGGCTTTGACTTTTCAACTAATGGGAAGGATTTTATGGTAAAAAGGGTGTCATTATAGAATTATTTTACCCATTTGTTGAAAAACCTAGAATTAATTTGGATAGTATTTAAATTTCAGGGACACTTGTGATAATATATAGGGGTAGGCTTCAATCGTTCTGGCTGGAGTGAAGCGGATTAACTGAGAATGGGTAAAAGTGATTGACACAGCTGAACTGACAGAGCCAGATTGGCAAAATGAATTGGTAAAAGGAATCGAAAAGAGTAATTGACAGAAGGAATTGGGAAAGCAGAATTGTAGATTAAATGAAAAGGGGAGATTATTATGTCATTTTTGAAGGAGTTTAAGGAGTTTGCAGTAAAGGGCAATGTAATTGATCTGGCGGTCGGCGTAATAATAGGCGGTGCATTTGGGAAAATCGTAACCTCGCTGGTAAATGATGTCGTTATGCCTTTGATTTCTCTTATTACGGGCGGGAATGCTTTTTCGAGTTTCTTTATTCCTTTGGACGGGAAGCACTATGATACGATAGCTATAGCAGAGGAAGCCGGCGCGCCGATTATGAAGATTGGTCCTTTCATCTCAAACATTGTTGATTTTCTGATTATTGCCTTTGTTATTTTCGTTGTAATTAAGCAAATAAACAGGTTTAAGAAAAAGCCTGCCCCGGCACCTGTTACCACAAAGGAGTGCCGGTATTGCCGTACAAGCATCCACCTGGATGCTACAAGGTGCCCGAATTGCACTTCTGATCTTTCTGAATAAAAAATCAATGATTGCGTCAGGTGTTCAGGAAATGTGTCAGTGTTTATAGTGTTTGACGATAATGTTCTAAAAAACATCATGGGACAACAGAGAACAGCACTTATTAGCCTTAAGGAGAGTTTTATGGTCGAGATTTACAGGGTAAAAGATAAAGAGGCAATGGATTTGGTTCTTCAGATAAGACGCGAGGTTTTTATCAAAGAACAGGGTGTGCCTGAGGAGATTGAAGTGGATGGCATGGACCAGGATGCAATTCACGTTTTGGCCTATGTTGATGGCACACCCGCGGGCTGCGGAAGAATGCTCCTTCAAGGTGAGGCTGCGAAGATTGGCAGAGTTGCTGTCAGGAAAAACATGCGAAGATATGGAATCGGCTCAGGCATGTGCAAGCTTCTCATAGCCATAGCAGAGGATATTGGTATCAGTAAGATATATTTGAACGCTCAGCTCACGGCAGTTGATTTTTACCTGGCCATGGGATTTATGAAAATAGGCGACATTTTCATGGAAGCAGGCATTGAGCCTGTGAAAATGGAGAAGAGCATCTGAAGCAATAACAGTTGCCATATCAAGTTGGCAGCTTCTCAGCCCAATTGTCGTGGTATTGAAAAGCAGTAATTTCATGAGTAATTTTCTAACCTGACATACTGT
>JAAYJR010000308.1 GCA_012522835.1 Bacteroidales bacterium | reverse complement strand
AATTAAATTTCTCAATTGTTCCACAATCTGAGATTCAGCTGTTTTGTCAACATAGGTAACCAGGCTGGATAGGCTTTTAAGCTTAACATCAGATTTGGTAATTTTATTTCTCTCTTCTTTTATAAAGATTCCTGTCTCTTTTGCAATTTTGCGGCCATCCTGACACAGGATTTGATAATCATTCATCGTTTAAAAATTAAATATTTAAATAATTTCTGCTGACACATGGCCATCTGGTTGAATGGAAAGTAATTTGACTCTTACCAGTTCGTTTATCAGATTAGTTTGATTTGGTATTTCCACTTTGATATAGTTTTCTGTAAAACCGCTTATTTTTCCATGATCTGTTTTTGATTCGAACAGTACTGTGTGTAAAGACCCTAAATGTTTGTTATAAAATGCTTTTAATTTCTTCTCAGAGAGGTTAATATACATTTTTGTCCTGTTTTTCCGTTCATTTACATCTACTTTCCCCGGGATTTTCAGGGCCTGGGTGCCGATCCTTTCTGAATATGTAAACGTATGAAGTTGCGAAATGTCCATTTTTTTAATGAATTCGTATGATTCCCTGAATAATTCCTCAGTCTCTCCGTTTGTGCCCGCTATTATATCAACTCCGATGAAGGCATCCGGTATTAACTCTCGAATTCTATCTACACGCCGGGCAAATAGTTCTGAAGAATATCTGCGCTTCATCAGTTTAAGGACAGTATCAGAACCGGACTGCAGCGGAATATGAAAATGAGGCATTATGATATCCGATTCTGCTACAAGTTCAATGATTTCATCTTTCAGCAGATTTGGTTCTACCGAGCCCAGACGAATACGGTGCAGGCCTTTAACCTTCAAAATTTCAATCAGAAGGCCTGTCAGGGATTCACCAGTTGATTTTCCAAAATCTCCTATATTGACACCTGTCAGAACTATCTCCTTAAATCCTTTATCTACAGCATTTTGAACTTCAGCAACAATATTTTTTATTGAGTCATTCCTGCTTCTTCCCCTTGAATATGGAATTATACAGTATGTGCAGAAGTAATCACATCCGTCTTGTATTTTAAGAAAACATCTTGTGCGGTCGCCCCATGAAAAAGCCTTATGATATTTTTCAATTTTTGACAGAGGTGAAATCCTGATCTCTGCTTTTTTTCTCTTTTCAAGATTGCCAAGATATTCGGGGATATTATATTTTTCCTGAGTGCCTGTGATTAAATCAACCCCTTCGATATCTGCTATTTTTCCGGAACTTATTTGTGAGTAACATCCGGCCACAATAATTAAAGCATCTGGATTTTTTCTTATTGCCTGTCTTATAATATTTCTGCTGGTCTTGTCAGCCTGGGCTGTTACCGAACAACTGTTGATAACATAGACATCTGCTTTTTCCCTGAAATCTGTCAGCTCAAATCCTGCTTTTGTAAAAGACTCTGCTATAGTGGAAGTTTCAGAAAAATTCAGTTTGCACCCCAAAGTATAAAAGGCAGCTTTTTTCCCAATGTAGTTCATTTATAATTAATCTAAAGAAATGCAAAGTTAGAAAAAAGCTGAATAATGGCAATTGTCAGAGCAGATCACTCGCCAGTTCAGCGAGGTAACTTCTCTCTCCTTTGATAAGGTTGATATGGGCAAATACCTCCTGGTTCTTCATCCTGTCGGTCATATAAGCAAGTCCGTTAGATTTCATATCCAGATAAGGAGAGTCAATCTGCTGCAGGTCACCTGTGAATACCATTTTAGTTCCTTCTCCTGCACGGGTTATGATAGTTTTTATTTCGTGTGGAGTCAGGTTTTGTGCCTCATCAATAATAAAAAATGCATTTGACAAGCTCCTTCCTCTGATATAGGCCAGAGGAGTAATTACCAGTTTTTCCTCTTTCTGGAGTTCTTCTATTTTGAGGTATTCCTTACTTCTTGAGTTAAAGGCATGTTTTATTACTGACAGATTATCGAACAGAGGCTGCATATAAGGATTGATTTTTTCTGAAGCATCTCCGGGAAGAAATCCCAGGTCGCGGTTACTCAGGGCAACAATTGGCCTGGCAAGCAGTATCTGGTCAAAATTGGTGTGTTGCTCAATGGCTGCAGCAAGTGCCAGTAAGGTTTTACCTGTTCCTGCTTTTCCTGTAAGGGCAATTAATTTAAGTTCGGGATCCAGTAAGACATCGAGACTGAAGGTTTGCTCAGCATTTCGGGGTTTAATACCATAAGCAGGCTTTTTTTCAACTCTCAGAATTTTTTTTGATTTTGGATCAAATCTTGCCAGAACACTTGAACTGTTACTTTTGAAGATAAAACATTCATTTGCCTCTGGTTTAAAATCCTTATTTATCTCTTCCGGGGACAATAATCCTTTTTCATATAAATGAGCGATAAGGCTGTCGTTAAAATTATCAAAAGTTGTTACTGTTTTGTCAAGTACATTTGTATCTGTTACCTGATCAGTCTTATAATCCTCTGCTATTATGCCAAGTGACTTGGCTTTCATTCTGAGGTTAATATCCTTGGTGACCAGGATCGTTTTTCTTTTGGGATAGGTGTTTTTTGTGTATTCTGCTATTGCCAGTATCCGGTGATCGGGAATATCCTCACGGAAAGAGGCGATTATTGCATCTGAAAATGGTTTGCCGGTTTCAATGCGCAATTTACCTTTCCCTTTTCCCAACGACTTACCACCATTAAAAAGTTCGTCACCTACTATTTCATCAAGGACACGGACAAATTCACGGGCCTGGTAATTGATAAGGTCATTACCTCTTTTGAACTTATCCAGTTCTTCTAAAACTGTTATGGGCAGTATTATGTCATTATCCTGAAACTGGTATATACTGGTATGGTCATGTAATATGACATTAGTATCAAGAATAAAAATTTTGCTTTTACTGGTTTTACTTAACATAGTGTATTAATTAAATTTTTCTAAAAATAAATAAATTACCGTGATTTGCATCCCCGGATACTAAATTTTAATAAACTTGCACCGGTTAATAATTATTTGATCATAGTTTGAAATACAAAGAGACTCTTGAATTTTTATTTTCCCGTCTGCCGATGTTTCAGAGGGTAGGACCTGCTGCGTATAAGAATAATCTGGATAATGCACACCGGCTTGACGAGTTATACGGACATCCGCACAGGAGGTTCAGGACAATACATGTTGCCGGGACCAACGGAAAAGGTTCTGTATCACATATGCTGGCGGCAATTTTACAGGAGGCAGGTTACAAAACAGGACTTTATACTTCACCTCATTTGAAAGATTTCCGGGAGAGGATACGAATAAATGGCAAACCAATAAGTAAAACTGCGGTAGCACAATGGGTTGAGCAGTTCAGTAATAAAAATGTACTGGCTGATATTGATCCCTCATTCTTTGAACTCACGGTAGCTATGGCATTCGATTATTTTGCAGAAGAAAGTGTAGATGTTGCCGTTATTGAGACAGGTTTGGGAGGAAGGCTTGACTCAACCAATATAATTACTCCTGAAGTGAGTATTATAACCAACATCAGCCTCGACCATACTGATTTGCTTGGAAATACAACAGAAAGTATAGCCTTTGAAAAAGCAGGGATAATCAAACCGGGAGTACCGGTTGTTATTGGTACCAGTCAGGAAGATTCGAAGATGGTTTTTCTAAGGGAAAGTGCACTGAAGGGCTCAGATATCTGTTTTGCTGACAGTGAATATAAAGTAAATTATGCATTTGTTGATTTACAGGGCAGGCAGGTAGTTTCAGTTGAGAGAAAAGGTTATCCTGTTTATCCGGGATTAAAACTGGATTTAAAAGGACGATACCAGCATAAGAATCTGCCAACGGTTTTAAAATCTACAGATTTGCTAAGACAGGCAGGCTGGACAATTGAGGACAGGAATATATATGACGGTCTTTCCCGGGTTACGGAAACAACAGGATTGCGCGGACGCTGGCAGATAATTGGAAATAATCCTCTGACAGTGTGTGACACTGCGCATAATGCTGCTGGTATTTCAGAGATAGCAGAACAGATAAGGCAAACTCCTTATAAAAAGCTGCATATTGTTTTCGGAATAGTTAATGATAAAGATCCTTATAAAATTTTAGGATTATTACCTGCAGATGCATCTTATTATTTTACAAAGGCAAATATTCCCAGGGCAATGGATGAGAACAAGTTGCAGGATGCAGCACTTAAATTTGGACTTAAAGGTGAAGCATACTCCACTGTTGCTGATGCATATAAAGCCGCAACTTCTAATGCGGGTAAAGATGATTTTATATTTATTGGCGGCAGCACATTTGTGGTAGCAGAAATTTTATGAATTATTTTTGTAAAACTAAAAATACCTTATATATTTGCACCGCTTTTCGAAGCAAAAGGGAGCTTAGCTCAGCTGGTTCAGAGCACCTGCCTTACAAGCAGGGGGTCACTGGTTCGAATCCAGTAGTTCCCACACAGAAAATAAAGGAGTTACAAAGGTTCAACTAAAGTTGCGCTACTCTAAATAATTGATTAAATAAGTCGGTAGGATTTACTATCGGAATGTACAAACCTGCAAATTTAGTTCCCTGTGCATTTTTTGCAAGTAATGCTCTGGTATGGCTAACGGATAAGCTTAAAAATGTAACCATTACGTTATCTGGAATATCGTATGTTTCGCTCTCTGGTTTATGAAAATCCGCTAATTCAAGCACAGAAAACACATTGCTTGTCTTAATTTTTAAAATCACAATTCCTTCTGTTATTTCTGCAAATTGCGCTGTAAGCAGCATTTCAACAGTTTTATCATCATGCTTAATGTTTGTTGTTACCTGAAATTTAATATTCACCTGCGCACCTGGCTGTAATTCAATTGATTCATTAATAAAATATTCCACTTCCTTAATCCGGGAAATTGCAATTTTTACTTGTTCCGGTTTCATATTTATGCTGCTTCTGAAATAATCAAATAATTTCCTGCGGGTTTAACATCAATTAAATTTGATGCTGAACCTGAAACTAATGGTACTCTGTTTTGCATGACAGTCAAATTGAATAATGGATTGTATTGCATCTCATAACGTTTTTGAAAATCTTCTTTGATATATTCATTCAAATTCTGAAAATCAAACACAGGTGCTATTTCTATTGTTAACGACAGTTCAATCAGTTTTTTTAAAGTGGCATTGTAGTTACCATTGAGAATCTGAGAAACATACCCTTTTGTAACACCCAATTTTTCAGCAAACTGCGACTGGGTCAAATTGTTTTCGCGAAGGTAAGCTTCCACCTGGCGGTAAATTTCATTCTGAATGGTTTCGAACCAGTACTCTTCGGTTTTAAGTAATTCTTCTCGAGTAATCATAGTTTTTGCTTTAAATATTCCTTTTTGATATTTCTGAAGTGCTTAATATTTGATTGCGGGGTTCCTTTTTTTCCTCCGCAAACAATCACACGTCCGGTGTTTTTTTCATGAAAAAGGTAAACCCTGAGATGTTTAGTTTTTATTTCGTACTCTTTAATATTGTCTTTTTTTGGTGTAATATCCCTGAACTTGTTTTTAGGCAGCGATTTTAATTCTGCAATTTCGTGCATCCTTGTTATAATCGTTGTCAATTCCGTTTTAAATTACCCTCGTTAATAATTTCCTTTTCAAATTCATCGTATTCACAAGTTCCATCAACCAGCAGTTTGAAAAATTTCAACTTGCCTTTAATTTCTGTTATTTCATTTAACGCGAAAGTATACATTTTAGTTTAGTTATAACTAAACATTTTAATTAAAAAATGCTAATTTGTTATTTTTTTTAGATTAATATACTAATTATTCACTTATTTTTATTTTCGTTTTACACTTCCGACTAACGTAATAGTATTTTATCCATCGTTCATGCAAATTACAATGAGATATGTTCTCATAATAATTTACTAAAAATCAATTAAGCAGGCATTTTATCACTAAATCTTGAAAATGAATGTAGACAATTCGTGTACCTTTTACATGGTCAACATCCTTATATGCTGTTATGATCACATTTCAATTCCAGTATGGTACGATTGATAGTGCGCCCTTGGTATATACCCAAACCTATTCCCTGTTATACCGTTTATCCAGGCACCATCTTGATGGCCGTTATAAGCTGGACAGCAACCTTGTTTATCCAAACTTTTGGATAACCTTGTCGAAAATGACATCAGAGGGTTGGCTGTAGGCAGGCGTAACTATATGTTTTGCGGAAATCATGATGCAGCTGTTGATATTAACTGAAAAGTGTACCGGTATTTCAGTTTAAAAGTATACCACTTTTATGCAAGGTTAATAATTATTTTT
>JAAYJR010000024.1 GCA_012522835.1 Bacteroidales bacterium | reverse complement strand
GGCAGGGAGGGGGATGCATCTGCAGTATTGATCCGGGGACTTAAAGGTGTTACCGGGCCCGGACGGGTTGGAAAATTGTTGCAACTGGACAGATCATTCTATGGCGAGGACCTGACAACATCGGACCGTATATGGATTGAAGAATCTGATATAGAAGTTACTTATGACACTGCCCCGAGAATTGGAATTGATTACGCAGGCGAACCATGGAAAAGTAAACACTGGCGATTTTATATCACTCAACCCCCCAGCCATGAGATTTAGCTTTTTCAACAGGCTCTATTGAAAGGGATCTCAGATGCATAAGGTATTTTTCGCCTTCCCCCATAGGACGGACTGTTAAAGTGTATATGTCAGATTCTACGATATCAATATATCCAACCGGAAATTCGCGGTAATTGAAGTATCCTCCATCCGATACAACAGTTTTTCTATAACTGTGATTTCCAATTTTTACTTCATACTCTTTCCCTTCCCAATCACTGTTAGCTGCATAATCAATTTTTAACTGATATTTCCCGGGCTTGTCAATATTTATCAGCCACTCAACGCTGTCTTCGGGACCTCTCCATTTCGAAATGTGAAATCCTCCTTTTCTGTTATACCGTGTTTTAGCCTCACCCTTTGTGTCAGCTGTCAAATAATTTAATTCCGCTTTGCCTTCAGCATCGGGGGTTACAACACGGGGACTTACCTTTACTGCCCCCTCAACCTCCAGTACAACAACGGAAAGAGGATGATCAGGGGCCTTTGCCGGCAATTCGACATAGGTGATTTCACCCTCCTTCACAACTGTAAGCTTTGAGGATACATCTGACAGGGGATATGCATTTTTTACCTGGTTTTGTAACCCTTCTATATTCAATTTCCCATCTGCAGGCCAGTCACGGATCAACAGGAATAATCTGTTATTCTTTACTGTACAATATCCCCAGGATAACTCCCCAAAAGGATTGGCAGTTGTTCCGTATATACTTTCTGAATTCCGTTCCATCCAGTCACCTGCCTTCCTGAATATTGTAATCGTGGTATCAGGGATCTCACCGTTGCCTTGCGGGCCGATATTCAACAGGTAATTACCTCCGCGGCTGACTACTTCGGCAAGACGGCAGATTATGGTTTCCGGACTCTTCCAGCTTTTATCGAATTTACTGTATCCCCAGGTTTGATTAAGTGTTTGAGGCGTCTCCCAATACTCTTCAAGTCCGCCGGGAGGCATTCCATTATCATTAGTGCTCTGATAATCTCCTATAAATTCCTGGTTATAATGGCCTACTCTCCCATTGATAAGGGTTGCAGGCTGCAGGCTGTTCACCAGCCTGACAAAGTCCATTCCCTGCTCAGGAGTGTACATGCCCCTGTCAAACCAGACCAATCCGACAGGGCCATAATCTGTGAGTAATTCTGTCAGTTGAGGTTTAGCTTTCTCTTCAAGGTACTTTTCAAATTTCTCATGATGGTACAGATCTGAACCCCAGTCATTATCGTAATCCCAATTGTTTCCGTAGCCTCCCGGGTGGTCCCAGTCCTCACGGTGGGAATAGTAAACACAAAATTTTATTCCCGCTTCTCGGCATTCATCGGAAAGCTCTTTTAACGGGTCACGTTTGAACTGAGTCCAGTCAACAATATTGTAAGGAGTTACCTTTGAATGGTACATGGCAAACCCGTCGTGGTGCTTCGCAGTGATCACAATATATTTCATGCCGGTTGATTTAGCCAGTTCGACCCATTCCCGGGCATTGAATTCAACCGGGTTCATTTCCCTGGCAAGCTCACGGTATTCAGTTACAGGGATTTTTAGATTTTTCATGATCCATTCGGCATTGCTTCCAACCGGTACCTGCTTCCCGTTCCATTCACCTGCAAGGTTGGAATATGGCCCCCAGTGTATAAACATGCCAAATTTGGAATCTTTAAACCAATCAAGATATTGTTCCCTGTTGTTATCCACCTCAGCCGGGCCTGTCTGGTTGTCCGGTTGGGCGGTACATGCAAACAGTACTATTCCTGTGATAATAGAAATAATTAATCTCATGCCATTTTATCTTTTAATGTTAATATAAACTCACAGTTTACCGAATGTCTCCGGAGGCAATATCTCACTTAATTTTTTTTCGGGCAAGTTTCCTGAAATTTTTAATCCTGTGAAAAGTGAGAAAATTAGCATCGTGGAAATTATGGGCTCCCCCAAACTCATCATCATAGGCAGTACGTGACAGGTAAATAATATTTTTTCCATCAAATTGCCAGTCAACATACTGAAAACCGTGTCTGGAAACATCCGGATGATGAAGCAGAATTTTATGGACTGTCCAGTTATACAGGTCGGGAGAGCTTTTAATAACCAGGGTATTACGGACGCCTGAGGCAGAAAGATGAGAGTACTCATCATTTACCATATTACAGAGAGTCCAGTAACGTTTACTTTCAGGATCATATCTGACTGAAAACTTCCTTGCGCCGCCAATAAAATCAATAAAGCCGGTAGCCGGGTCAAATGATGCTTTTCTGCCATCATCGCTGATATTTACAATTGCTGCCATATCACGACCCTTTTCGGAGGTTGCCACCCTCAGCATGTCAACCAGCTTACCGTCTGGAGTCACAACTACATTACCTTCAAGCCAACCTCCGAAATTGCCGTTCAGATAAGTTGAATCGTATGACACATAATTAGTTGCAGTCCAGTTAGCTGCATCTGACAAATCAGCATCAACAGGGGCGGAAATTACCATTGCACTGTATCGCCTTCCCCATGCTTCAGTATCGGCCCGGGCATTTTCAATTGCCCGCCAGATACGGCCATTATGCAAAATAACAGGCATAGGCGCTGTATGATATTCACCCTCGAGCAGTAATCCGTTCCTGCTGTCAACCGGATCACTCCAGGTATTACCCCCGTCAGTGGAACGACGGATGATAAAATTACCGTGGTGTTTCCAGGTACCCATAATATAGAGATTACCCTTATGAACAAAAAGATTAGACCAGAATTGTCCGTTGATTTCAGAGATTTTTTCCCATGTGCGCCCTCTGTCTTCTGACCTGAAGACAGCTGTAAGCGCTCTTTCGTGCTCTGTTGATTCCGGCCCGAAATGATCATGAGAAGCAACATAATCGCCATCCGGCAGTATACATATACTGGGTGAACCTATATAAACCCCTGTGTGAGCGGGAATATGGTTCACTGCTACTCCGGGCACTTTTTTTGATTGTGCATTTAGCTGAAGGCCAATGCAAATTATAAAAACTAATAATAATGCTCTTTTCATGTATATATTATATTATCAAATTATATTTTATCCGTTCGCTGAAGCGAACGGCAAGGGATAAATCAATGAACTGCAAACTGCTGATTCGGGCTATATCCTTTTTATCCGTTCGCTGAAGCGAACGGCAAGGGATAAAACATACCCGTTTTAAAGCTGTTTAAGTTCATTGCAGATATTGGAACAGGCATCATAGAATATGCCGGTATCCACCTGATATGCCAGATAGATTAATCCGAGCTTTTTCCACATCTTATAATCTTCCGGTGTTTCCACAAATGTCCCGACAAATTTATTCCCGGCTGCTGCCTTAGCAATCACAGTTTTCATAGCTTCAATAACTTTTGGATGATTTATTTGTCCGGGTACCCCGAGTGATTGTGAAAGATCGTAAGGTCCTAAAAATATGATGTCAATACCTGCTACCCCGATGATATCCTCAAAATTCT
>JAAYJR010000042.1 GCA_012522835.1 Bacteroidales bacterium | reverse complement strand
TCACATTGTGGCCCCGCAGCGATCAGTGACCTGCCCTCTTCATTATCTGTATATTTTTCAAAATTCCTTATAAACCTTTGGGCCAGGTCTTTTGCCTTTGTATACCATTCCGCCGGATCCTCATATGTGTCACGAGGATCAAGAATTGCAGGATTTACATCATGCAAGGCAACAGGAACCTCAAGATTAAAGACAGGAATCATTTTTGTATCAGCCTTTTCAATAGATCCGTCAAGAATAGCATCAATGATATTTCTGGTATCTTTTATAGAAATCCTTTTTCCAGAACCGTTCCATCCTGTATTTACAAGATAGGCAACAGCTCCGTGCTCTTCCATTTTTTTAACCAGTTCTTCACCGTATTTTGTAGGATGGAGAGAAAGAAAAGCAGCGCCAAAACAAGCTGAGAAGGTTGGTTGCGGAGAAGTTATTCCTCTCTCTGTCCCTGCCAGTTTTGCAGTAAAACCCGAAAGAAAATGATATTTAGTCTGTTCAGATGTAAGTTTTGAAACCGGAGGTATCACACCGAATGCATCGGCAGTCAGGAATATTACTTTTTGAGCATGGCCTGCTTTGGATACCGGTTTTACAATATTCTCAATGTGATAGATAGGGTAAGAAACCCTTGTATTTTCAGTGACTGAATTATCACTGAAATCAATCTTGCCATTTTCATCAACTGTCACATTCTCGAGCAATGCATCTCTTTTGATAGCTCTATAAATATCAGGTTCAGCTTCAGGATCAAGATTTATTGTTTTTGCATAACAGCCACCTTCGAAGTTAAAAACTCCGTCATCATCCCATCCGTGTTCATCATCACCGATTAGTTTACGCTTCGGGTCAGTAGTCAATGTGGTTTTCCCTGTACCTGACAAGCCAAAAAATATTGCCACATCACCATCCTCCCCAACATTTGCAGAGCAGTGCATAGCTGCAATGCCTTTTAGGGGAAGATAATAATTCATCATTGCAAAAAGGCCTTTTTTCATTTCTCCTCCATACCAGGATCCGCCAACAACATGCATCCTTTCAGTCAGGTTAAATACCGTATATATCTCTGAATGCAAACCGTGTTCTTTCCATTTGGGATTCGTAATCTTAGAAGCATTCAGCGATACGAAATCCGGCTCACCATAACTTTCAAGTTCTTCACTGGTAGGCCTGATAAACATATTCTTAACAAAATGGGCCTGCCATGCTACCTCCATAATAAACCTGACTTTCAGCCGTGAATCATGATTAGCGCCGCAAAATGTATCCATTACAAATAATCTCTTACCTGAAAGTTGCTCAGCAGTCAATTCCTTAAGGTCATTCCATACATCGACAGAAACTGGTTTATTGTCATTTGGGGCTTCTTTCGAGGTCCACCAAATTGTATCCCGGGTAGTATCATCCTTCACAATATACTTATCCCTGGGAGAACGTCCGGTAAATACACCGGTCATAACATTCACTGCGTCCAGCTCTGTAAGTTGTCCTTTCTCAAACCCTTCAAGATCAGGCCTCATTTCCTCTTTGAAAAGATCCTCATAAGATGGATTGTATACTATCTCTTTTACATTCTGAATACCATATTTGCCTAAATTCAATTCTTGCATAACTATCAGCTTATATACTTTTAAAAAATTGTCTGTAATTGATTACCTGAACACAAAAATATATTTTTTTACCAGTTTTTACATAAAACGCCTCTATTTACCACATTTATGTAATAAATAAAACAATATCTTAACAAATTATCACAATGTTAAGGGTAAAACTATTTTTTTGTCAGTTGGTTAATTTTCCGGCTTTTTGCATATGAATCCAGTTCATAATAAAGCATAACAATATCACTATTCATCCGGATCGATAAATATTAATTGTATAATAAAAAATTAAGTTCAGGACCGTGGATGGAACTGATTAATAGTATCCTTCAGATAATCACGATCCAGATGTGTATAAATTTCAGTGGTCAGGATGGATTCATGCCCGAGCATTTCCTGGACTGCTCTCAGATCAGCGCCACCATTAATCAGATGAGTGGCAAATGAGTGTCTGAAGGTATGCGGACTTATCTTTTTCTGAAGATTAATCTTTGCAGCAAGATTTTTTATAATTGTAAAGACCATAACCCTGCTAAGTTGTTGTCCCCTACGATTTAGAAACAGTATATTTTCGCTGCCCTTCTGTATTTTTAAATTATTCCGGTAGTTTTCTGTATACTTTGTTATCTCCTCAACTGCCCTGCTGCTAACAGGAACTAACCTTTCCTTATCTGCTTTACCTTCAATCTTTATGAATCCCTGATCAAAATATAGATTTGTCAACTTAAGATTAACAAGCTCCGACACTCTTAACCCACAGCTGTATAATGTTTCAAGCATTGCCTTATTTCTCTGGCCTTCAGCTTTTTCTAAAGATACAGCATCAATCAGTTTGTCTATCTCCTCCATAGTCAGAATGTCAGGAAGTTTTCTTCCTATTTTAGGTGACTCCAGCAAAGCGGTCGGATCACTTGAAATTTTATCTTCTATAAGCAGGTACTTAAAAAAAGATTTAATCCCCGATATAGTCCTTGCCTGTGTCCGTGGACTGACTCCCTTCTCGTTCAACCATTCTACAAAACTCTTAAGATGCTCCAGTTTCACCTTCTCTGGTGTAATTTTGCTGTAACCAGCATCTAAAAAAGAATTGAGTTTGCTAATGTCATTTATATATGCTGCTACTGAATTTTGCGAAAGTGACTTCTCAAGTTTCAGATAATTTTCAAATCCTCTTATCCCGGTTTCCCATTTCATCTGTTTACAATTTTATAATATCATTCTTTTCAAACTATTTCTTTTACCTAAAACAAAATTCTGCTATAACATGTAAATTAAGTTTAGTAAATTCACAAATTAATAATCTGTACATTTCTATTTTAAATACAAATTATTATGTTGTTTATTACGTTGAATTAATTATAAAGTTACTATAAAAAAAATTTAAATTGAAAACCGGTTCTGGTAACAGAAATTAACATTATATTGATATCGCATGAAACTATTGATAATCAAC
>JAAYJR010000122.1 GCA_012522835.1 Bacteroidales bacterium | reverse complement strand
CGGTTGATAAGAAAATAATCTTCAATCAGTTAAACTCTTACCCTATAGACAGTTATGCAAGTATCGGGACAGACAACGGCGCAATCGCCGCACCCTATACATTCATCAGGATGCTTCATAAAAGCATAATGATAACCTTTGGAATTTACTTCAGAATGTAATGAAAGAACATCCTTCGGACAAGCTTCCACACATAAATTACACCCCTTACATCCTTCCCTGTCAATTTCAACTGCTCCTCTCACTCTTGCCATTTTCTAAATTTTATAAAATCAAATCTGCTGCAAAGCTATTTTTTACATTTAAAAAAACGTGCAACTATTGTTGCGTAATCATAATTTATAAAGGAACCGGGTAAGAATGTTGCGATGAATGCCTAAATATGAAGCAATATGCTGACGTTGAAGTTTCGTCCCCAATTCGGGGTACTCTTCAAAAAATTTACGAATACGCTGCTCTGCATTAAGTGACTGAAAAGAGTGAACTCTGTCCATTGCCTGAATATAGCTCTCTTCAGCGAGAATACGGACAGTTCTTTCAAATTTCCTGTTATTGTCAAGCAGATATTTGAATTCTTCTTTTTCGATGTAAATAAGTTTTGAATCCACATAAGCCCGGATAGACTCTGTTGAATTTTCCCCGGAATAAAAACCAAGATGGTTACTGACTATAAAATTGTTTGGAGGGAAAAAAAACCGGGAGACCCACTCGGTACCGCTCTCTGAAATATAAACAGAATATAATAATCCGTCAATCAGTATGCCTATCTTCTTTGTCTTCTCACCAAAATCAATAAACGATTCTCCTTTATGTAATAGTACCGGTTTATTTTTTAACCTGAACTGTTCTACCAGTTCGAGGGTCATATTATACCTGGATATTATTTTTTGTTGATCCATTCTGAATAGTTAGTTCACCTTACCGGACAAAAAATGTTCATTAAACAGTTTTAAACGTTCCTCCAAATCACCGAATTGATCACGCCTGACGAATGAAACACAAGCCCTTATACCCTCCTCTCGACTTCCTGTGTTATCCAGGGCAATAGCGCTTATTCCGTAATATAGAAGGTTTTCAACCAATTGGTTACCCGTCATTCCCTGATAAGATACAGTAAAATAAAAGCCATCTGCCACAGGCTTGTCAAGGTCATTTTTATAAACAATATCAAATCCGTTTTCCATGAAGAGCCTCTTCATTACCTTTGCTTTTTCACCATACTCCCTGACCTTCTCAACAAAATTAAAACGGCCCTCATTTGCCTCTTTCAGCATTGCTGCCATTGCATACTGTGATGAATGACCGGTGCCTGAAGAGAGGGCATATAGCAAACGTAAAGTAATAGTACTGCCAAAATCCGTCCCCCCGAACCGCTTTTGTAAGTCCGGATAATCGCGCGAAAAAAGTGAATCGGAAATTATCATTAATCCGCACCTCTGTCCGGCGTAAGAGAATATTTTTGAACTTGAAATAAACAATATATAGTTATCTGTATACTTGGCAACTGTGGGCTGAAAGGGAGCCTCTCCCGGTTTTGAAAGATCCTCTCTGAAGTCCATACAAAAATAGGCCAGGTCTTCCATCACAATCACATCATACTTAGATGCAGTCTCCCCGATAATTTGCAGTTCATCTTCGGTAAGACAGATCCATGCGGGATTGTTGGGATTTGAATATACCACAGCGCAGATATTACCCTTTGAGAAATACTCTTCAAGCTTAACACGAAGCTTTTCGCCCCTGAAATGAAATACATCGAATGTTTCATACTTCTGTCCGAGTACCATCATCTGCTGTTTCTGCACCGGAAATCCGGGATCGATAAAGAGTGTCGTATCTTTGTCTGATACTGCATTGGATGCAGCCATAAATGCAGCGTAGGTTCCCTGCATTGAACCTACTGTTGGTATACATACTTTTGGAGATACTGAAATATCCAAAAAATTTTTAACAAACTTTGACGCCTCTTCCTTGAGAGGGGTGATGCCGTCAACCATGGGATAAATTGCTGCAACTCCTTTTTTGAGTGCTTCTATCTCTGCATTGACTCCAATCTCTGAGGGAGGAAGTCCGGGCACCCCCATTTCCATGCGTATATACTTCAGTCCTGTCTCCTTCTCTACCTGGTTTACCAAAGCTACAATTTCGCGGATAGAAGCTTTGCCGGTATTTGCAATACGCAGCTCTTTGATCTTTTTATCAATTACTTCTCTGTTGAATGGTGAATTATTCATCCTGAATTTATTTGCTGTAAAAATACTATAGCCAATTATCAATTTCCATGATATTCATCCTGTTTGGGAAGGGGGGACAATTTGCCATTCCTGAGCTGAATCAGGATACAACAATTAATTGCCATTATCCCCTACATACAACTTTCCACGCTCATATTCACCCAGAATGGCCAGGCTTGATACTCTTTTCAGCACCTGAGGAATTGCTCTCTCATAATTCTCAAGCTTTTCCCACTCAATATCTATATGAAAATTATACTCATTAGGTTTCCCTATAATTGGCACTGACTGTATTTTTGAAAGGTTAATTTCATTTTCGGCAAAAACATTCAGAACTCTAGCCAGTGAACCGTAAAAATGGCCTACCTCAAAACATAACGATGCTTTATTGGCCTTTTCAGTAGGAATACCATGTTTTGACAAAATCAGAAAACGGGTATAATTTTTTTTGTTGGTTTCAATGCCCGTTTCAAGTATCTCAAGTTGATAAATCTCGGCTGACCTCAGGTTACCGATAGCGGCAGCGTTGAGGTAACGCGACTCTGAAATCAGCTTTGCCGCTCCTGCTGTATCCATCCCTTCATGCAGTTCTGTATGTGGATAATATTTCTCAATATATTCCATACATTGCTGTAAAGCAATCGGGTGCGAATAAATATCCTCAATATCACCGGGTTTTACTCCGGGGACTACCATAAGGTTCATCTGAATATGCAGAAATATCTCCCCAATAATTCGCAGGTGATAATCACGTATCAGCTGGTAATTTTTCAACAGGCTGCCCGCAATTGAATTTTCAATTGCCATCACAGCAAAATCAACCTGGTCAGTGTCGACCAGCTGGCATACGCTCGTAAAGGTCTTACACTCAACGACTTCAATCTGCTCGTCAAAATATTTTAAAGCGGCATCTTCGTGAAAAGAGCCAACAATTCCCTGAACCGCAATCCTCTTCATCTATTAAAATTTAAAATGCAAATATACAAAATCCGGGGCAAAATGACTGCGACGTAAAATTATGTCAGAAGCAACTTCATTTACCTTTACCATTAAGGTCATCTTTATACTTTTCTAAAACAGTATGGCATTTTTCAACGTTTGTCGGGCGTACAACAAAAACAGCATTGTCATCATTCATCGTAAAAGCATAAAGGTATTCAATAAAAATACCTTCCTCGCTTAATATATTCAGCAATTGTGACAGCGCACCCGGTTTATTTGAGCTGTTAACCAGCAGCACATCGGTTGTCCTGACTGAAAAGTGTCTCTCTTTTAATATCCTGAATGCCTCTTCCGGGTTATCGACGACCAACCTTAAAACGCCGAATTCAGATGTATCGGCAACAGTAAATGCTGATATATTAATACCTGCATCGCCCAATATCTGCGCCACCTCTCTCAATCTGCCCGACTTGTTTTCAAGGAATACAGAAACCTGTTTTATTTTCATATAATCAATATTTACGGTTATCTATTACTCTTTTGGCTTTTCCGGCGGTCCGTTCTATGGTTTTTGGTTCAACCAGCCTGACCTCTGCCGAAACACCGAGTGTACTCTGAATAGCATTAGTAATTTTCTTTCTCAGCGCCTCCAGTTCACGGATCTCATCAGAAAAAAACTGCTCCTGGACTTCTACCATCAGCTTCAGCACATCAAGAGAACCATCCCGTTCCACCATCAGCAGATAGTGAGGTTCTGTTTCACTAATTTCAAGTAATACACTCTCAATTTGTGAAGGGAATACATTAACTCCCCTTATTATGAGCATATCATCAGACCTCCCTTTGCATTTCTCCATTCTGACTAAAGTACGCCCGCAATCACATTTGTCATAAATAAGCCTGGTCAGGTCACGCGTACGATACCGCAGAATAGGTATACCCTCTTTTGTGATGGTGGAAAATACAAGCTCCCCTGTTTCACCATTTTTTACCGGTTCCAGTGTTTCAGGATTAATGATTTCAGGAAGAAAATGGTCCTCGCTGATATGCATTCCGGTTTGGTGGCTACACTCACAGGAGACGCCAGGACCAACCACCTCGCTTAATCCGTATATATCTATAGCTTTAATCTTAAGCTTTGCTTCTATTTCCCTTCGCATGTTTTCTGTCCATGGCTCTGCTCCGAAAATCCCGATCCTCAGTTTCAGGGATCCGGGGGCAATACCCATCTCCTTCATTACCTCTGCAAGATAGAGTGCATATGAAGGAGTGCAGGCTATAACTGAAGTTCCAAAATCCTGCATCAGCTGGATCTGTTTTTTAGTGTTGCCTCCTGAAATGGGAATAACGGTTGCACCAAGGTTCTCAGTACCGTAATGTAATCCCAGTCCCCCTGTGAACAACCCATAACCATATGCAACCTGCACAATATCGTTCTTATGAACACCGGCCATACACAGCGCACGGGTAACCACCTCAGACCACATCTGCAAGTCATTGCGGGTATATCCCACCACCGTTGGTTTGCCTGTTGTGCCAGAGCTGGCGTGTAATCTCACTATCTCACTCATCGGCACTGTAAACATACCAAACGGATAATTATCCCGCAGGTCACTTTTATTCGTAAAAGGAAGTTTACTTATATCTTCAACTGACTTAATATCTCCGGGCATAATACCAATTTCCTGCATTTTAGCCCTGTAGCTTGGTATATTATGATATATTCGCCTGACAGTTCTTTCAAGCCGGATGCTTTGTATGGCAGCCATTTCATCTCTTGAGGCACATTCAATTTTTTCGTTCCAGATCATTAGTGAATTTTCCCAAATATTAATTTATAATGTGAATTGAAAGGTTTTTTTCTTTCGTGATTATTTTCTGTAGACTGAATCATCATCAAGTATATGAATTCCGTTCTTCAGAAGTCTGTTGCCTGCCTCGATAACGTCTGGTACATCCAAAACCATCAGTGCCGTATTTGTTTCCGAGACCAGGCGGGTATATGCATTTTCAATATGAATGCCTGTTCTTGACAGTTTAATGAGTAATTCATCAAGACTGCCTGCTTCGTCTTTCATCCCGAGAACAATAACCTCGCGTAAAAAAACAGAATTTCCCTTTTCGGTTAAAACCTTATATGCCTTTTCAGGCTGGTCAACCAAAAGGTTTAATACGCCCCATCCATGCATAATATTGGACAAAGTCAGAGAACGGATATTAATATTTTCTGATTTTAAAACATTTGTTATGCCTTCAAGATGGGCAATTTTATTTTCTAAAAAGACAGAAACTTCGAATGCCATGACAATTAATTATTGATGCAGTACATTTCTGCTTGTGCAAATTATTTAAAACAATGACAAAATTAATTGTATTATTAAAATTTATAGGCAATAGATACCATATTTCTTATATTGGTAACGTTGTCAGTGTTTATTACCCTGCCCTTATCACTGTAATCATTCTCGCCATATGCTGCCGTTGTAACCGATAATTCCCATCCTAACATGAAATTTTTATAATCATATATCAGCTGGGGTGAAAGTTTATAGATCATATCTATGTCAGTTGCCATTCCGTAAAAAGCTCCACCCTGGTATGGATCATCAGAAGTCCCAAGGTTTTTGAGATAACCGGCAAAAAATCCAAACTTAAGTCCTTCGCCGTAAGTAAAACTGATCCAGTTATAAATATGGTTTAAGGGAGTATAAGTTTCTGCACCTGTTTCAGGATTATATGTTGCAACGGCATATCCTCCGGGCAGAAGGCTCTCACTAACATTCTGTCCGAACATCGATTTCCCTTTAAACTCAAATTTATTGCTGGTATATTTTATATAAGCCAGGGCAGCCCATGTATTAAGTTTCTGTGAAGTCTTGAAGGTTCCCGATGAACCTGAGGTGGAGATACGCGGCTGAATACTTTTCCAGTCAACTGCAACTCCTGCAACCCACACATCATCAAAAAACTGCAACTGGCCGTGTAAATTTGGAACAACAGCATCGCGCTGGTATTTATATGTCTTGCCTGAAGGGCCTGAATTTGCATAATTATACTGGTAAACTGCACCTGCGATAAAATCAAGATTGTCAGCAAGTCTGTGAGTAAGCCTTATCTGCGGAGTCCGGTTAAAAACCTGAAACGGAAGTCCTGTATTCTCATTCAACACTGATGGAAATACTTTTTCAATGAAGGTCGGATGCCAGGCACGGCCAACAAGCAAGGTTGTTTTCTCCCACGCAAAATTGGTATAAGCATGCCTGAAGCGCAATCCGTTTGTCTCTGAAAATCCTGTAAAATCAACTTCTACATAGGCCGACACCTTTGCTTTTCCCATTTCAAGGCCTGTAAACCTGGTCCCGAAACGGGTAAAAGTGTTTAATAACTGTGCATTGGCCGTTGCATAAATATCATCACCATTGCTGTCATATTCAGGCCTGACCGGAAAAAATTCCAATAAACGGTCGCAGGCATCAACATTTCTGTGGGTATCATGAATAAAATCATTACGCACAAAACCTGTCAGATCCATTTTTAATTTATTGACAGTTATAAAGCCTTCGGAAAAAGCAGAAGACCAAATTAAAAGAAAAAGGCTTAAGG
>JAAYJR010000076.1 GCA_012522835.1 Bacteroidales bacterium | reverse complement strand
TGGGTGTACCATACGGGCATGTCAACGTAGGAGGGTTGACTGCCATCAAGATCAAAATTTAATATCCTGTCTGTTCCGATGCGCCTCAGCTGGATACGGGCTTTTCCCTTAATAACTGCAAAACGCTCTGCCTTACGTGTGTGGAAATGATTTCCACGGGTTATTCCCGGCTTTGTGGTGGAAAAGGAAACCTGACCGCAACTGCGGAGTTTTACCGTTTCCACGAATGATCCTCTTTCATCAGTGTTGAGTTTAAGACTGAAAGGAAAATATTTCTCATGATCAATATAACAAACAAAGGTGTTGAACAGATTTCTTTCAAAAGTATCATTCAGGTCAGGAAAAATTCCCTTTCCATAATAATCAGATTTAAATCTTTTAAGAATTTCAAGTATTGACGTAACCTTTACCTCATCTGTATGAGCTATCTTATATTCTTTGTTATTTGTATTATTTTCAATGCAATTACGGATTTCTTCCACCAAATCGCCTATATAAATAATTCTCAGCTGTGCATCAACATCAATTTTCGGCTCTTCGTTATGAGTCAGCTGATGCGAAAAAGTAGCAACTACCGAATTATAGTAAGGATTACCGAAAGGACCGAATACATTGGGTATGACCATACCTGTGAATATTGCCCCATTCCTTTCTGCCCATCCAGATAGTAATTCCCTGCCTTCACGTTTTGATTTACCAAAAATATTGTCACGCTCTTCCTGAATGGAAGAAGAGAAAAGCACATGCGGTTTTGATCCTGTCGTCTCAAATGCATCAATAAGCTGATTCACAAGTCTGAGGTTGGTATTGTAAATCTCCTGAGGATCATTATGCCTGTTGAGAGCTGCCAGGTGGACAATTACATCACATTGTTTTACAAAAGCCTCCAGTGCCGGCTTATCCCTGAAGACAGAATCTTCAAAGGGAATACGCGTGAACTTATCGGGTTTGAGGCCTAGATGATTGTACAGATGTGTACCTATAAAGCCCGACTGACCTGTTATTCCTATTTTAATCATACAGTTTTTTCAGGGTTAATAATAAAACTCTTCGAAATCATTTCCGGCATTGAGATCATGACTGGTTACTGTTCAGGGTTCGTAAACAAGCTCCTGCTTTTCATTCAGAACATCCTGCCGGATGAATCTGAGTGTCAGAAGAAGCTCTTTCGTTTCTTCTATCGTCAGGCGTTTTGTATTATGGGAATTGTATTCATCTGCCTGAGAAACCTCACGTGTACCTTCAGTGAAGAATTTATTATAATTAAGATCGCGTGTATCTGCAGGGATCCTGAAAAAATCACCCATATCCGTGGCTTTTACCATTTCCTCACGGTTGATGAGTGTTTCATACAATTTTTCCCCATGACGGGATCCGATTATTTTAATAGATGATTCTGATTTATAAAGTTCTTTTATTGCCTGTGCCAGAGTAGCTATCGTTGTTGCCGGTGATTTCATGACAAATATATCTCCGTTACTGCCATTGTTAAAAGCGAACAGAACAAGCTCAACAGCACTTTCAAGACTCATCATGAACCTGGTCATGTCCGGATCAGTTAC
>JAAYJR010000349.1 GCA_012522835.1 Bacteroidales bacterium | reverse complement strand
GCAAAAACTATATAACCAAGTTCGACCAGTTGCACTGCCAAAGCTTTATAGGTCTTATTATCTGCATCGCAAACAACAGATGGCACCCCGCCTCCCCCATGCATTACTACAATTACCGGTCGCTTTTCTCCGGGTTCAATATCGTCAGGCAACAGCAGGTAACCCCAGACAAAAATATCAGGGATCACATCAAAGGTGACCTCATAACCTTTCCAGTCAGGCCTGTCATAGATCATACGTGACTTAGGGTTAAGAGGTAACGGCTTATCAGTGATCCTTCCTATAACGGTATCCCAAAAACATTTTTGATATGATACACTGTTTCTCTTCCACTCCTCAGGAGTTGAAATTTTCAATTTATTCCAGAAAAAATCATCCCTTATGTGCCTGGACGATTCAATGAGCTGCTGAATGTGCGATTCCAGTTCTTTAACCTGGGCATGCTGTCTTTCATCCGGATCAAAATTATCCCTTAGCTCTGACGGTACAGAACTACGTCCGGCTGCCAGTCTGTAGCCCGGATCCAGAGAACCTAACAACTCATTCAGACTTATATCCGTCAAAGGTTTTAAGGGTTTTCTGCTGTCATGAATTAATTTAAGGGAAGAACTGAATTTTCCTGATAATTTCCCTGCTCTTTCGAACTCTTCATTAACATCATTAAATGAAGGGGTGGTAATTCTTCCGGGAGCTGCTGCATTATTTGACCGGGAACCACCTTCTCTGATTAAAGGTACCGGAGGGCCATCAATTTCCGGATGCACCGAATATTCTATTATAAGTTTTCTGGGGACAATCATACTCGCTAATTCCGCATCACCAAATTCGCGGAGAATGCCAAAGAGGTTTCTGTAAATAGGTTCTTCCCAAAGATTATCCCTGTTTTGAAAATAGCCGCTTATCAGAGCAGCATCAATTCTTGTATCCATTGCTGCACTGTACAAACCAAGCAATCCGCCTTCTCCCCATCCGACAATTCCAACTGGTAATTTTTTTACTTCGTTCTCCTGCTCAAACCAGTCGATCGCAGCTAACACTTTCTGAACCTCATAACCAATCAGGTGACGGCCAAAAGTATAAGCCTGCCGGTATATCCATTCCCTGTGAGGCTGGTTTGTGAACCTGTTCAGTCTTTTATTTCCGGAAAGTTCACACGACCTGTCCACCAGCACCGGAATAATAACCTGGCAGCCACTTTCAGCCAGCTGCCTTGCATATTGCAATTCAGCATCCAGTCCCGGATAACTGCCGATAAGCATCTCAGGAACCTGATCAGCATCAGGGATCACAACAAGCCTGCTTTTAATCTCTCCTTTAGGCTGAAGCAACAATCCTTCGCCATGAATACCGGCAATAACATCCCAGCTTACAGCATAAGCGCTGAATAGTTCATTCTCAGCAACCACCGCAGGGAGTGAAGTGCCGGAAATATAGTTCATCGATATTTCAGAGAACCTCTCATCCACTGCACCTGTTACCTTTTTCAACTGTTCCCGGTTGTAATCCATGGATTTGCTATAATTAACCGGATTTGATAAGTCAACATTCCAAAACTGACTCCGTTTCTCAACGGCATCATCTATTTGCCTGTCGAGGTACCTGTTCATCCCTTCGACCATAACGACCGACAGATCATCATTGCCAGTCAGCGGAGTAGCCGGAAAGGGGATCACCTGGGCTGAAACCGGAAGTGCAATTACAATTAAAATGAATAATAAGTTCTTCATGAGTTTAAAATTTTGTAATTAATTGTTATTTCAACCAATTCATTCTGTCCCAGTGGGGCAGGTTCAAAAAATCAGGGTCAGGATAGGCAAGTTCTTTTGCCTCCTTCAATAGTCTTTGATCTAAATACCTGCCATCAGCAGTCCTGAGAGACTGCTCCAGATATTCACGACGGTCAATACCCACCAATACTGATGATATCTCCGGACTGGAAAGTGCAAATTTAGTTGCAAGTGCAGATAAGTTATAATCCTTCCCCGCCAGCATCTTGGTATAAGCCTTTATATGTTCTTCCACATCCTTTAATGCAGGATGAAGATCTTTACCCCTGTCGCTGAGAAGTCCCTTCAAAAGAACTGACCTGACTACCAATCCTATACCCTGCCGGAAGGCACTCTCAAAAAACTCAGAATGCCGTTGGTCCATCATATTATATGGCAATTGGATTACATTCCACACTCCCGTCTCTATTGCTTTTTCAGTCTCGTCGGATTTATAAGTAGAGACCCCTGTTGCTCTTATTTTTCCACTTTGCTTCAGCTTTAAAAAAATATCTGCAATCTTTTCGTTTTCAAGTACCTTTAACGGCGCCTGGTGAAGCATAAAAACATCTATATAATCAGTTTGCAGTGTTTCCATGCTCTCCTTCAAAGAAGATTCAATTATTTTTTCAAGTTCAGGGCCTTCAGGCATATTACCCTCAGAATCAATAAAATGTCTGCATTTGGTACAAATTACTACCTCATCGCGTCGTTCCTTAAATGCTTCTCCCATTATCCGCTCACTCTCTCCGTACATCCTGGCAGTATCAAAAAAATTGATCCCTGCATCAATCGCAGAGTGCAGTAAATCAATTGCCTCCGGTTCTGAAAGCATATCCTCTTTACTTTTTACACCAATACCATAAGGGATTCCTATCTCCACACCTCCAAAGGCAATTTCCGAAACATAAAGGCCGGTTTTTCCAAGTGCGCGTTTTTGCATGTAAATGTGATTTAGAATTATCTTTTGTCTCTTATAATAATTTTGCAACTGGCATTATCGCAATCGATCTCGGATTCATAGATAAATCCATTCCTCTCGGCTATCGGTTTATATAATGCAGGACAATGGTCACAATATGAGTGATAGGGTGTCATATATTTCAACTCATTAAGCATCCCCTTTGAAGGGCATTTATGCAGATCTATACTAAACTCCCCCTTCGCCTCATCCAGGATCATCGTAAAATCCGCAGCTTCTTCATTAAGCGAATGAGACCAATAGCTGTAGCATCCTGCAAGGCCCTCTTCAATTATCAGCCTTTCGAGCGAATCTTTAAGATACAGATCCGATAATTCAGCCCAAAACTTTTCAACCTCTTCCCTGCCCCCTTTCTGTTCTAAAAACTTAAAACCTTCACTATAGGCAGGTATAAATTCAGTACATGATATCATAGCTTATTCTCCTTTCTGTTTATTTAGTGAACTCCTTCATAGTATGGTGCACCACATGTGGGTGCTTCAGGATCAAAAATAGCAAACTCCTTAAAATTCTGCGTCTTGAAAATTTATAATTGTTCATTGGATTTTCAATAGATTACTGGTATACCCACGACTTGTCAAGAAGAGTAATATCGGTAACTGCCAGTCCGGTTCCCTTAGATCTGCTTCCGGCACAATTACCCAACAAAATATTCTGATCATCAACAAAATGAATTGCAAT
>JAAYJR010000282.1 GCA_012522835.1 Bacteroidales bacterium | reverse complement strand
TGGCTTTTAAAGCCGTAACTTTTTTGTTTTATATTCATTCCCTTTTGTGAGGGCTCCTTTAAAATTAATACCGCCCATTATGGGGGTTTCATCTGTTTAAAATTTTTTTCTTACACAGGGTATGGTTAAAAATTTCATTTGTACCTATGAAGAAATTATAACATGCGGAAAGTTAGGAATTCTTTTTTTAAAATAAAAGAAATGGGGAAAGGCCATTGCCGGGCTTTCTTTTAAGGATTACCTGATTTCAGGTACCGATTCACGTCCGTCATGCTCTTTACCGGGTGAAATGAATATAATCTATGTAGCTATTCAGAAACAGGACGACGAATATGGTAAAAACAGATATTGATTTTAAAAGTGATCAGCAATTCAGCAAAATGAAAAATATTGCATTCAGAGTTCTATTGGTATGCCTCTGTAGAAATCCAGGATTTTAGACCTGAAAATATATTCATATTTTGACTGTACCAGTTCTGAGCGAACCGTTGTTAAATAATTTTTACTTTGGTAATAATCCATTGAACTGATAAGTCCGGCATTCAACTTTTCTTCTGCATAGCGAAATGCCTCTTCTGCTGCCGTTACCGCTTTCTTTCCGGCAAGGTAACGGTTTAATGCTGCATTTGCGTTATTCCATGCCTGCATTATCTCTTTTTTTAAAATATTTCTGGTATTTTCAAGTTGGTATTCACATGTTTGAACTTTTATAGAGGCATCAAATATTTCATATTTCACCCGGAATTTGTTAAAGAGAGGGATATTAAGTTTAAATCCCATTGTATAACGCTTATTATTACTAAGTTGATCGCTTAAGTTTATATGATTATTATACATACCGGTGTATTTATTATTGTAAATATTCAAATAGTCAGCTCCGAATGATAATCCGGGATAGCGGTTTCCCCTGGCAATATCAAGTTGGCGTTTTGCACTTTCAATCCTTATTTCCGATGCTTTGATTTCAGGCCGTTTATTGAGCGCTTTTTTCAATATTTCATTTGAGTTTTGGGGCATTTTTTTTGTTTTTATTTCCGGAAGTTCAGGATGTATTATCCTGAAATTTTTATCTGCGGGAAGTTCTAGTAACTGGAAGAGGTTCATATAAGCCATTTTTATCCTGTTAACCTCCTTGACGAGTTGTAAAGTATCTCCTGCCAGCCGGGCTTCTGCTTCAAGAACAGCGCCGGCAGCAAGACTTCCTGCCTCAACCAGTTTTTTTGTCCGGCGAAGTTGTCTGTTGGTCAGTTCAAGTTGTTCCTCAGCGATCATTAAAATTTCTTCAGCAAATAAGATTTCAAGATAGGAGGCAGTAATATTTAGAATTATCTCATTTTTTATCCTAAGCTGCTCCTGCAAAGCAGCCTGCAGGTCAAGTTTGCTCTTTTTTATATCATTACTTAATATAAATCCATTCCAGAGAGTTATATCTGTTACCAAATACCCCTCTAACTGAGTTGAATTTACATCCTCGTAAGTATTGTCATAAGTGAGTGAGCGGCCATAGTTAAAGCTGTTTGACAATGCTCCGTTAAAAGAAGGTAATATGTTTGATTTCGCCCTGGAAACACTATTTTCCATTGCCATTACATTCAGGCTCTGTTGTTTTATCCGGATATTATTATCTAATGCATACTTTAGGCAGTCACTATAAGACCAATTTTCCTGTGGGAAAGAATTCAATGTGCACAATACCACTAATATGGTAATAACAGGGGTTATCGTTAAATTCATTGTTAATCAGGGGCTAATTAAAAAATCTTTTCTGATTTTAGAGTATTTTAGTATTAATATGTGTTAAATCATCTGTAACTTCAAAACCGTATTCGGGATATTCATAAATTGGCATTCTTGGTTCGGTTTCTCCTAGTGAATACCCGAAAACTCCCTCATATTCATTTCTGTCTTCACCCATATCTTCCAGCTGTCTGAGGTACTCTGTAATCGATTTTGACTCTACCACGATTACTTTGCCCATTTCATCGATAACCGGACTGTGATGTCTGGTACGGTCGTGGTCAAAAGCCAGAATCCGCCTGCCATATCTTGTTATTCCTATAGTCCTGAAGGTTAGGCTTTTGCCTACTCCGGGCAGATTCATAATATTACGGTCTGTAGCTAAAAACGGAAGATTCGAATCTTGCCTGATCAAATTGATATTTTCTTTCATTTGTTCCGGGTTAAACATTAGTTTCTGAATATCACTCATCTCCTTCTCAGGCAAATTTCCCAGGTATTTTTCTTCGAGTTCTTCCTGAACTGCTCTTGCATTGGGAGTAAAGTTGGAACTATTTTCTTTAAATCCTTTAACAGTGAAGGTGTAATATGTTAAAATTCCAATATCGTTTAGGACTTTTCTGAGTTTAGCCGTATGGCCCCGCCTGGATGCGGGTGCAGTAAAAACCAGTTGATTAGCTACAGCCCATCCGGCATTTAACAGAATTTGCACAGCTTTTTCTGTTTCGGGCGTAACTTCCATTGGTGATTCAAAATGTGTTTGTATAACAAACTGTTTAACGCCTGCCTTTGAAGCTCTGTTTTTAAAATCGGCCAGTATTGCAGCCAGTTTGGGTGTAATACGTTGCGGAAGGTATACCGGCAGGCGGGTTCCGATCCTGATCCTGACAATTTCTGCATACTTTTCATGCTCCGGCCTTTTTTTATTCTCCTCTCTTTTTTCGATGATCATTTTGCAGATTTCATCAAGTATTTTTTTAAGGCTTTTATCAGTACTCATCAGGGCATCTCCTCCTGTCAGGAGTATATCGCGCAGTTGTGTATCATCTTTGAAATATTTTAATAATTCAGGCAGCCGTTCATTCCACGATACTTTTGGTTTAAGTTTTTTCAGGTCAAAATTATAACGACCGCTCTGAAAATCATACATTCGCTGACAGCTTGCACAGAGCCCGCCACAAGCACGGCCTACAGTATCAGGTATGAATATCGCCACCTCGGGATACCGGCGATGTATATTATGCGAAGGAACAATCCATCCGGCAGCGTTAGGTTTCCCCGGCATCACCTTGTCCTCTTTTTCCCATGCCTCGATCTGACCAAATTCTTCAACCAGCTGTTTGCTGTAAACAATATAACAACGTATAGCCAGGTCACCGCCAACCGCAAAGCCCGGGGTTTGCACATTGAGAAGGGAGATATAATATGGATTGACAAAAAAAGGAATGCCTTTTTTTTCAGCGGCATATAAAATGTCCATTGTGTCGGGATCAAGCGAAAAATCAAGCATTTCATTCAGCATGTCAGGTGAACGTACCGCAAAATTCAGGTGGAAGGAACTTTCATTCCACCATTCCTTCATTATTGCAATTTTTTGTGAATATGGTATTCCGGGG
Organism: Bacteroidales bacterium; assembly: GCA_012522835.1. Classification (GTDB taxonomy): domain Bacteria; phylum Bacteroidota; class Bacteroidia; order Bacteroidales; family Prolixibacteraceae; genus JAAYJR01. The sequence goes on along the minus strand of JAAYJR010000282.1, from coordinate 7,938 downwards.
TCGAAATAATACCTGCTGCTTCGCAGTTCTCCCGCGTCAATTTTATCTATCAGTATCTTTATTATACGGTTCCTGTTATCTTCCCGCAATGATGCAATTTTGGTATCTATACCTGCAGGATACCTGTCCATCCACTCTTCCACCTGCTCTTTTGCAGGGATTTCAGGTTTTAATTTACCGTTTAGCTGCCTTAAAAGCTGAAGCATGTCAAGGAAAAAATCAGGTTTTGCACCGCCAATCCCAAAATTAGTAGCAAGCCACATCATCTTAACAGGATTTGTAACAGCCATTTCACCATGTATATTCTGATCCTTATACTTTTCTCCTGCATGTTCAATATAGTCTAATAAACGTATTGCTGCAAAATCTTCCCAATTGAGTTTCAGGAAGAGTTCATGATTATGATTTTTCCTCTTATAAAATGCCTCTGCAGCAGGATTTTGTTTCAGTTTTGGAAGTACCCACTCTTTTATTAGTTTCACTGCCTCCTTTTCATCCTTCGACTTGCGGAGAATTCTTTCCAAAATCGGGTTTTCTTCCAGTATAGTCAGAAGAATCCTGCGTGCATGAACATTAATGGCTATTTTATCTAAATGTATATTTGTCATAATTTTTATTTTGAACAATACTTAATTTCACTTTAAATTACGGAAAAAAAATTAAAATTCTTATAACAACCATGTTAATAATGAGAATTTTAAATTCTTTTAACAGAAGTGGTCCCTGAGGGAGTGATAAAAAAACGTTAACAGAAAGGCGTCAAAGGTATTATAAATGAATTATCTTTGCGCTGATTTTTAGTTATTTGTATTTATTATGGCACATAAGGCAGGTTTTGTAAATATATTAGGTAACCCTAATGTCGGGAAATCGACAGTAATGAACGTATTAGTGGGTGAGCGATTGTCTGTTATTACCAAAAAGATGCAAACCACGAGGCACCGGATAAAAGGTATAGTCAACGGAGATGATTTTCAAATTGTTTATTCAGATACTCCGGGTATTCTAAAACCCGGTTATAAACTCCAGGAAACAATGATGAAATTTGTCGATAGTGCCATCCTTGATGCTGATGTCATTTTGTTTGTTACAGATGTCGTTGAAAAACCGGGTAAAAATCCTGAATATATTGAACGTATACGCAATTCGGGAATACCGGTTATTTTGCTGATAAACAAAATTGATATCTCAAATCAGGAGGAAGTGAATAAACTTTACAACTATTGGAAAGTTATTTTTCCTGATTCAGATATATTGGCAGTTTCAGCAAAAGAGAAATTCAATATCGGGCCTGTTTTTGACAAGATACTTACATTATTGCCTGAAAATCCGCCCTTTTTTGAAAAGGATGTATTAACCGACAGGAATCAAAGGTTTTTTATGCAGGAGATTATCAGGGAAAAGATATTGCTGAACTACCGGAAGGAGGTGCCATATTCAGTTGAAGTATTGGTAGAGGAGTTTAAGGAGAATGATTCCATTATTAATGTGAGGGCTCTGATATATGTATCCCGTGAAAGTCAGAAAGGCATAATAATCGGGAAAGGCGGCAGTATGTTAAAAAAAGTAGGCAAAGAAGCACGTCTTGATGCTGAAGAATTTTTCGGAAAGAAAATTTTTCTTGAGCTTTTTGTCAAGGTAGCAAAAGACTGGAGAGATAAGGACAGGGACCTGAAGAACTTCGGATATGAAGTATATTGAAATCCCATTAATTAACAGAAGCATTCTGATATAATAAAATAGATATGAGCAGTAGAATATTAGCAATAGTAGGACGTCCCAATGTAGGCAAATCGACATTATTCAACAGACTTACCGAATCACGGGAGGCTATTGTTGATGAGATATCAGGAGTTACCCGTGACCGCAATTACGGGAAGGCTGAATGGAATGGCAAAGTTATTTCTGTAATTGACACAGGAGGATATGTAGTCAATTCGGATGATGTATTTGAATCGGAAATTAACAAACAGGTACATCTGGCTATAGATGAGGCTGATGTGATCCTGTTTGTAGTAGATGTTAAGTCGGGGATAACTGACCTTGATGATGCCATTGCGGCAATTTTGAGAAAGAGCGGCAAAAAGGTGGTTGTTGCCGTGAATAAGGTTGACAATAATATGCTTATATCAGAAGCACAGGCATTTTATGGCCTCGGACTGGGTGAGATTTTTTGTATTTCGTCTATTACCGGAAGTGGCACAGGTGACCTGCTTGATAAGGTAATTGACAGTTTCCCGGGAATAGGGGAGAGTGAAGAGGAGAATGAATTGCCATACCTGTCAGTTGTAGGAAGGCCCAATGTTGGTAAATCTTCGTTCATCAACACTCTTTTGGGTGAGGATCGTTATATTGTTACCGATGTCGCCGGGACAACCCGTGATTCCATACATACACGCTATAACAAGTTTGGTTATGATTTTGTGATTATTGATACTGCAGGATTAAGAAAAAAAGGAAAGGTACACGATGATATTGAGTTTTACTCAGTACTCAGATCAGTCAGGAGCATCGAAGCCTCCGATGTATGTTTCCTGTTGGTAGATGCCACCCGTGGCATGGAATCACAGGATGTTAATATTTTTAACCTGATAGTGAGAAATAAAAAAGGAGTGGTTATTCTTGTAAATAAATGGGATATTATAGAAAAGGATATCCACTCAACAAGGAATTATGAAGATGAGATTCGTGAAAAGATTGCCCCGTTTAAAGATGTTCCTATTCTTTTTATTTCAGCCATAACGAAACAACGGGTTCATAAAGCTTTGGAAACAGCAATGAAGGTATACCATAACAAGCGGCAGAGAATAAAGACATCTGCCCTTAATACAGTGCTGCTTGAAGCCGTTAATGTTTATCCGCCACCTGCAGTAAAAGGGAAGCACATAAAGATCAAATATGTTACCCAGCTCCCTTCAAAATCGCCGGCCTTTGCATTGTTTGCAAACCTCCCGCAATATATTAAGGAACCGTACAGGCGATATATAGAAAACAAGATACGGGAAAATTTTGATTTTACCGGAGTGCCCCTGCAGATCTATTTCAGGCAGAAATAATTAACACAGTTGCAGCTATGTTTCACAGCTATAAAGCAGAGGGATTGATTTTTTTCTCCAGGTCCTCCAGTGAGATACCTTTGGTTTCCGGAACAAAAAACCTGACCCAGACAAGCTGCAACACCATCATACCGCAGAATATACCAAATATAATATGAGGAGCCAGCGCTTCAGCCATTAATGGAAAAACAAGTGTCAGCAAAGCCGCAAAAAACCAATGGGTAAAACTCCCAAGTGATTGTCCGGATGCACGTTGTCTGTTAGGGAAAATTTCGCTGATAAAGACCCATATCACAGCTCCCTGTCCGATAGCATGTGCTGCTATAAAAGCAAAGATACAAAACGGGACGATCGCCGGATTTCCTGAGGAAAAACCCCATGAAGCCAGTCCCAGTGATGCAATATACCCGAATGACCCGATATATAAAAGGGTACGGCGTCCCAACCGGTCAATCAGCCATAATCCGACAAACGTGAATATCAGGTTGGTAATACCAATACCGACCGATTGTAAAAGGGCTGCCTGTGATCCGAGCCCTGTCATCTCAAAAATACGCGGTGCAAAATAGAGTACAGCATTAATGCCGGAAAGCTGATTAAAGAAGGCAATGAAAAATGCAAGGAATATCGGCTTTAACATATGCCTGCTAAAAAATGTACCTTTCCCGCCCAAATCATTTTTTGAAGCTTCTATATCTTTTACAAGATTGTTCAGCTCACTGTCCGAAAAACCGGGATTAACCTTTTTCAGTACACTGATCCCGGCTTTGGGATTGTTATTGTGAACTATAAGCCATCTCGGACTTTCAGGAAGGTTAAAGCAGAACAGAGTAAATAAAAGGGCAGGGACAGTCTCTACCCCCAGCATCCAGCGCCAGGCATTTTCACCAATGCCGCCAAGTAAAGAGTTGGATAGAAATGCTATCAGGATACCAAATACAATATTGAACTGGAACATACCTGTCAGCCTTCCCCTCAGTGAGGGCGGGGCAATTTCTGAAATAAACATCGGAGCTGCCACTGTGGATATTCCCACACCCAGTCCGCCAATGAACCGGAATATCATAAATGAATAAACTTCAGGTGCTAGTGCTGAACCTACCGCAGAAACAAGATACAGTATGCCAATCCACAGCAATGTTCTTTTCCTTCCGAATTTTTCTGCAGGCCATCCCCCTATCACCGAACCCATTACTGTTCCCCATAAAGCCATACTGATTGCCAGTCCGTGAAGTGCGCTGTCTAAATTCCATAATGACTGAATTGTCTGCTCAGCACCGGAAATAACCACTGTGTCGAACCCAAAGAGAAATCCTGCCAGGGATGCTACAATCGCACTTTTATATAAAAAATTTCTGCTATTCATAGGTTTGATTTTACTTACTATCCAATGTATCCGAATGAAGTATACCTCCGGATTTTGCAGTAAAAATGCAATAATTTTATCAAAAATGATTATCGGGATAAGATGAAATTAACCGGTGGGCACAATTATTCCTGTTATTTTTGAGCCGTCATCTCATTTACCTGCGTTTTCTCCTTCGGGTAAATCCATTGTTCGTATTCCTTTGGATTTCCGGATTTGGATAGTGTCCCTCAGATCATTTTGCTCCGTTTGATTTTAAAAATAGGCTTGCAGACTTTAGTTTTCGGAGTACAGAAAACTATGATTTTCCTGAAGACAGATGATTCATCAGGCCTTTAAAAATATTTTATGTTTATAGAGGAAATAAAGAAAATACCATTTTACCAATATTATACAAAACGCAAGAAATACAGGCTGAACATCTCCAAGGTATTGTGATACTCCCTGAAAAATTGCATTAGAAGTAAATTTAAAATCTATGAATCTCTGGCCTACCCAGATAGTTATTGCATTCATCCCGATCACGACCAGGAAAAATGACCATTTTTTATATCCTTTTACATCAATGATCCAATAGAAGAGTGCCATTAACAGAAAGCACCATCCTGCAGAGTACAGAACAGTTGAACTAGTGTAGATATTCCTGCTTAAGAAGAGTATTTGACCCCATAACCAGCCTGTTATAACCAGGACTACCCCTGCAACTACAAGTCCGTAGGTTTTTTGGTTAACGGATCTTTTGGATTTCATCCAGTGCCCTGCCAATACACCCAGTAATGTTATGGCTATAGAGGTAAAAGTTGAGAGCACTCCCTGTCGGTCATATATTCCATCAATTCCAAGTCTGCCGGGAATAAGTTGCTGATCGATCCAGCTGGCAATGCTAGCCTCGGGGGTATGGACACCAGGTCCGTATCCGGGGACAGGCACAAACTCCAAAACAGCCCAGTGACCAAGAAGTATTGCTACAGTGATATAAGCCTGGATTCGCCAGTTTGTATTGATAACCAGCAGGCTGGCAAAAAAGTAACATATGCCGATACGACCTAGAATTGAAGACCACCGCATTTCCGGCCAGTCGAACCTTAACAGTCCGTACATAGCCAGTCCCAGGATATAAAGTACAAGGGTGCGCTTAATTATCCGGGAATATAAGGCTTTTTTACTTACTCCGGATTCTAACCGCCTTAAAACCACGAAAGGTATAAGTACTCCAACAAGAAACAGAAAAAGAGGAGCAACCAGATCATAAAAATAGAAACCACTCCAGCCTGAATGGGTCATCTGTTTTGCAAGCTCATCTGTAACGGCATTTGGCCAAACTTTCTGTATGCTTCTTATAAATTGTGAACCACCAATTATCCACAGCATTGTAAAACCGCGAAGGGCATCTATTGATACAATTCTTTTAAGTGGCGGAATTTCAACAGAAGAATGAGTCATTGTCTTAATTTATTGGGTTATAAATATTACCAGGTATCTTTTTAGTTTTGATTTTTTTAAAGGGTGTTTTTACATCTAACTGATAAATTTTCATAGTTCAACAGATTCAGGAATTAATTTACAGATGCTTTAATACTACATCACCAATTAAATTTTCTTCACTTATTGGAGAATATTCCTCTCCTTCAATCACGCACCATATATTGATTTTCATTTTTCCCGCTGGCAGATAAACTATCGCTTTGTCCTCTCCCTCCCTAAAGGATTTAATAATCTCAGGTAAATTGTTGATTTTTACGATTAAAGATCCTTTTTTATCTGGTGAATGCCTGTTAATTGAGATTTTATATTGCCCTGCTTTCTCAATAACAACAGGCCACCCTGTGGGTATTTGGTTTTCTGAGTAGTGGCCATCCTGATATCGTGAAAGATAAACGGGATTTTCTGCTTCAGAACCTATATGGATCAATCCCGGTTCAAATTGTCTTTCTTTTTTAACATCATCATACCATTTATCATATGCATTTTTTAGTGATTCTAAAATTTCCGGGTGTCTGTCTGCTATATTATTTTTTTCCGCAGGATCGTTTATCAGGTCATAAAGTTCCAGCACCGGGTCGTCTGTTGAAGGTTTTAAAGTCCAGTTGCCATCAGTTCCGGGATATCCTGCCATTTTGTATTGTTGGCCTACCACTATGCAGTTTTGATATTTTTTTGGTACAGGACCACGGTGGCATTGAAAAAACAGGTTGCGATCCTTCCAGGAACTATCTCTATTTGTCAGTAATGGCATTAAACTGACTCCATCCAGTTCGGGTACATTCGGTATTTTTATGCCACAGGCTTCCAGAAGTGTGGGTAAAATATCAGTATGTGATGCTATTTTATCAATTACAAAGGGTTTATTACTCAGGCCATCAGGCCATTGAGTTATAAAAGGAACCCTTATTCTTGCCTCATAAACCGATCCTGTTCTCATTCCGGCATTATAATCCCTGCCCGGACCGTCATCTGTTGTAAAGATTAAGATCGTATTGTCCTTTATATTTAATTCTTCAAGTTTTTTGATCAGCCGGCCGAAATTTTCATCCAGATTTGTCATCATACCATAAACTTTTGCAGTCCTGTCACTTAATCCCATTTCTTTATAGGGGTCGCTGTACCTTGCAGGAACTAAAGGGCCGACAACATCCTCATTAGCTGTATGTCCGACATTGGTCGGCAAATAGACAAAAAATGGCCTGTTACGGTTTGTTTCTATAAAATTTAAAGCTGCATCAGTAAATACATCTGTGCAATAGCCTTCGGATTGAATTTTTTTACCGTTTTCCCAGAGCATCGGACTGTAATAGGTGTTTGGATAATCGGGAACCTGTCCTATCCTGCCTGATTTATGCCACAAAACTTGTGAAAAACCCTGGTCAATGGGACGCATCGGATAATTATCTCCTAAATGCCATTTCCCAAACATTCCCGTGATATATCCTGCTTCCTGAAAATATTCGGCAATTGTGATCTCATCGCCATGCATCTTTGCACCACCCCTGGAGGTGTGAGTTACACCAGTCCTGTAATGAGACCTTCCTGTCATGATACTGGCACGGGTTGGTGCACAATAAGGAGTACAGTAGAACCGGGAGAACTGTATCCCTTCTTCAGCAAACTTGTCTATGTTGGGAGTCCTGACTTTGTCATTACCGCTAAGGCCAAAATCCCCGTAACCTACATTATCTGCCATTACAATAATTACATTTGGCTTGTCTTTGGCATTTGCCTTTATGGATGAAATGGAAAAAAGGGCAAGGAGAACTAAACTCAGGTTGAATTTTTTTAAATAGTTCATATTTACGGATGTATATGATTATAAGAGTAGTCGATCCTTTAGAATAATTTGTTTTTTATAAAGATAAAAATTTGTGATATAAACAGTCAACAATAAAGTGAGATTGTTTAATATGTTACATTACATGAATTTTGAACTAATTTAGGAATAATACTTTTTTTAGCTTACCTGTACACAAATTAAATTCGGTAGTCATCTATAAGTTACAAGCCGGATTATGTCATTTACTT